>CAKTJA010000187.1 GCA_934567115.1 uncultured Oscillospiraceae bacterium | reverse complement strand
CTTGATTCCGCGCACGCACTTGCACTCGCACTGCGTTTCCTGCGGGCAGACGCGGCCGCAGACGGCGGGAAGGGAGGAGGTCTCGTGGATGACCTGATAGGCGCCCTCGTAGTCCTTTTCGGTGATCTTCTGAATGAACGCGGGGATCTTCACCTGCACGGGGCAGCCGGAAACGCAGGGGTGATTTTTGCAGTTGAGGCAGCGCGCGGCTTCGTCGAGCGCCTGCTCCTCCGTGTAGCCGAGGGCAACCTCGAGAAAGTTTTTGTTGCGGATATTGGGGTCCTGAGAGGGCATCTCATTTTTCTTCAGGCTCATGTTCGGCATTTTACTTGACCTCCTTGAACAGGTTGCAGGTTTCCTCGTGCTTATGGCGCTCCCAGTCGAAGTACATCTTGTTGCGCTTGAGGCTCTCGTCCCAGTCGACCTTGTGACCGTCGAAGTCGGGACCGTCCACACATGCGAACTTTGTCTCTCCGCCCACGGTCAGGCGGCAGCCGCCGCACATGCCGGTGCCGTCCACCATGATCGGGCTCATGGAGACGGTCGTGGGAACGCCGTAAGGCTCGGTGGTCTTGCAGACGAACTTCATCATGATCGCCGGGCCGATGGCAAAGATCTCGTCGTACTGATTGCCCGCGTCGATGAGCGCCTTGAGCGCGTCGGTGACAAGCCCCTTTTCGCCGTAGGAGCCGTCGTCCGTGCAGAGCTTCATGACACTGGACGCGGCGCGGAACTTGTCCTCAAGGATCACGAGGTCCTTGTTTTTAAAGCCGACGACCGCATGGACCTCCGCCCCGCAGTCATGGAACTTCTTCAGCACGGGATACGCAATGGCGCAGCCCACGCCGCCGCCGACCACGCAGACCTTTTTCTTGCCCTCGGTCTCCGTCGGGCGGCCGAGCGGACCGACGAAATCCTGAATGCTGTCGCCCTCGTTTTTATGGCTGAGCTTTTCGGTCGTCGCGCCCACCGTCTGTACGATGATGGAAACGGTGCCCCTCTCGCGGTCGTAATCGTGGATCGTGATGGGGATCCTCTCTCCGTTTTCATCGACGCGCAGGATGATAAACTGGCCCGGTTCGGCCTTTTTAGCAACCATCGGCGCTTCGATCTCGTACAGGATCACGGTCGGCTTGAGCGCTTCTTTTTTGACGATGCGATACATGGCGTAACCTCTTTTCTGGATGAATAACGTTTCCGTTGTTTTTTGCGAAGAATATTATAGCAGGAAGGAAACCTTGCGTCAATCATGGCAGGGCATATTTTTTATGCAATTTTTCCTGCATTTCATTGCAGCACGGTGACCCTGCGGTTTTCCGTATGAATGACGCCTTCGTCGCGCAGCTTTTTCAGCTCGCGCATCATTGCGCTGCGGTCCGCGCTGATATAGTCCGCCAGCGCGCTGAAGGAGAAGGGAAGGGTAAAGCTGCTGCCGCCGCATTCGCGCAGCTGCTGCTCGAAATAGCACATCAGCTTCTCGCGGATGCTGCGGCGGGAGAGCACCTCGACGCGTTCGCTCAGGCGGAGCGTTTTGGTGGACAGCAGGCGGAACAGATTCTGGACAAGCAGACTGTGGTGCGTGCATGCGTTTTCGCAGCGCTTGGTGATCTGATCGTAGTTGAGGTAGACGATGCGGCAGTCCTGACGGCACTCGAGGAAGGTGGAGTCCCCGCCGGCGCCGGAGAACGCCAGCACCTCGCCGAACACGCCGCCCTCGCCAAGCGTTTCAAGAAGCGTGCGGTTGCCGTCCTCGTCAAGACGCAGAAGGTCGGCGCTTCCGGACAGCAGAACGCCCACGGCGCTCTGCGTGCCGTCGAACTCGCAGATAAGCTCCCCGGCTTCATAGCTCGCCTCGCGTGCGCCGAAGCATTCGAACATCCGCGAGCACTCAGCGTCGCTGATCCCGTCGAACAGCTGTGATCGTACAGACTGCATATGTCCACCGCCTTTCCGCCGTATTCAGCCCACGATTATTTTATTATATCGCTCTGTGTCGAAAAAGTAAATCCCATTTTTTGTGCCGGGAGCAGTGTGCGGCCCTGACGTATTTTAGGAATTTAGTTGAGAAAATGCCGACAGAGCAAAGAAAAAGCCCCGTTTCCAGCGGAAACGGGGCCTGAGACTGTCGATAAAGCGGTAAATTTTCCGTAACGGTAAGGAAGAGTGTGCGCGGGAAACCCAAGAAGGGTGTCCTGCGCCATTGAAATCAACAGTTTTCAGAACTTTGAAAAAGTCCTGAAAACTTGCTCAGCGTGTCGAAAAATCCTTTTCGACACGCTGAGGCCCCATTTCCGGTGGAAACGGGTTCTTTTTCTCTATCCCTGATTATTGTAAAAATACAGTATTTTGAAGCGCTTTTTTTACTTCAGGCTTTCCGCCACGGCGACAGCCACCGCGACGGTCGCGCCGACCATCGGGTTGTTGCCCATGCCGAGGAAGCCCATCATCTCCACATGCGCGGGGACGGAGCTGGAGCCGGCGAACTGCGCGTCGGAGTGCATGCGGCCCATGGTGTCGGTCATGCCGTAGCTGGCGGGGCCGGCGGCCATGTTGTCCGGGTGCAGCGTGCGGCCCGTGCCGCCGCCGGAGGCGACGGAGAAGTACTTCT
>CAKTJA010000186.1 GCA_934567115.1 uncultured Oscillospiraceae bacterium | reverse complement strand
CATTTTACGACGCTCTGCGCGCCATCCTGCCGGCCGGCATCTGGTTTCGCTACCGCGAGACCTACCGGCTTGCCGACGGCGTGCAGGAAAGCGACCTGCTTGCGCTCAGCGCCGCGAACCGGACCGACGCTCTGCTGCTTCAGGCGGTCGCCGCAAAAGGGGAACCTGAGCGGGGCGAGCTGGAGGAGGTCGGCGGTGCGCAGACGGCAAAGCGCCTGAAGCTTTTGTGCGAAAAGGGCGTCCTTTACTCGGAGACGACGGCGGTGCGCCGCATCAGCGACAAGTCCGTGCGTATGGTCAGCCTTGCTGTGAGCGCGGAGGACGCGCTTGCCGCGGTCGAGCCGAAAAAGCGCTCCGCCCCGCTTCGCTATGCGGCGGTGGAGATGCTTTGCCGTGAGGGCACGCTTTCGTCGTCCGACCTGTGCTACTATACCGGCGCTTCGCTGCGGACCCTTCAGGGACTGGAGAAGGCCGGCATCGTCTCCTTTTCCCGGGAAGAGGTCCTGCGCATCGGGAAATACCGTTCAGAGGACCCGGGCGGACCGATCGTGCTGAACGCGGAGCAGCAGGCGGTGTTCGACGGACTTCTCCCGTTGATCGACAGCCGCCGTGCCGGAGTGGCTCTGCTGCACGGCGTAACGGCCAGCGGAAAAACGCAGGTCTATCTTCGCCTCATCGAAGAAACGCTGGCGCGGGGCTGCACAGCAATGCTGCTTGTTCCGGAGATCGCGCTGACGCCGCAGATGATGGCAAAATTTACCGCTTATTTCGGCGACGCCGCCGCGATGCTTCACAGCGCGCTTGAGCTTACGGAGCGCTACGACCAGTGGAAGCGCATCCGCCGTGGCGAGGTGCGCGTTGTTCTGGGCACGCGCAGCGCGGTATTCGCGCCGATCGAAAATCTCGGTCTCATCATCATGGACGAGGAGCAGGAGCCTACCTACGGCTCGGAAAACCCGCCGCGCTATCACACAAGGGACATCGCGCAGTTCCGCTGCGCGAAAAGCGGAGCGCTGCTTCTGCTCGGTTCCGCAACCCCCACGGTTGAGACTATGTATTACGCGAAAGAAGGGCGCTATCAAGTATTTTCACTTTACAAAAGATACAATGAAAAGGCGCTTCCAAAGGTGCTCATTGCCGACCTGCGGGAGGAGCTGCGCGCCGGAAACGAGACGTCCGTCAGCGAACTGCTCCGCCGCGAACTGGAGGAAAATATCTCACGCGGCGAGCAGAGCATCCTTTTCCTGAACCGCCGGGGAAACAGCCGAATGCTCCTGTGCGGAGAGTGCGGCGAGGTCCCGGAATGCCCGCGGTGCAGCGTGCCCATGACCTACCACAGCGCGAACGGACGGCTGATGTGCCATTACTGCGGACACAGCGAACCGGCATATGAGAGCTGCCGAAGCTGCGGCGGCATCATGAAGCGCGTGGGCGCGGGGACGCAGAAGGTCGAGGAGGAGCTGCACGCTCTTTTTCCGTCGGTGGGCGTGCTGCGCATGGATACGGACACGGTGGGCGCGGCGAATGGGCATGAGAAGCTTTTGCGCCGGTTTACCGAGGAAAAGGTCTCGATCCTTCTCGGCACCCAGATGGTGGCAAAGGGGCTGGACTTTGAAAATGTGACGCTCGTCGGCGTGCTCTCGGCCGAGGCGTCGCTGTACGCGGACCACTACCGTGCGCCGGAGCGCACGTTCAGTCTGCTCTCACAGGTCGTCGGACGCGCGGGGCGCGGCAGCAAGCAAGGCAGAGCGGTCATTCAGACCTACACGCCGAACAACGATGTGATCCGGGCGGCTGCCGCTCAGGATTATAACGCTTTTTACGAGAGTGAAATTCGCATTCGGAAGCTTCGCCGGTATCCTCCGTTTGCCGATCTGTTCGCTTTCACCGTGACAGGGACGGACGAGAACCGTGTGATCCGCGCGGCGAAGGCGCTGCGGGACGCACTGGCTTTTGCCGTCGCCGACAGGGACGAGCTGCGCGCGCTTGAGCCGGAGGTGCTCGGCCCGGCCGGGGCGCCTGTGGTCAAGGTCAACAACCGCTACCGCTACCGCGTCTTTCTTGTGGGGAGGAACTGTGTGGAGCTGCGGCGGCTGACGGCGGAATTTCTCTGCGCGTTTTATCGGCACAGGGAAAACCGGGGACTCGACATATTTGCCGACTGCAATGCGATACAATAGGAGGAAAACAATGGCAATTCGTAAGATTATGGAAAAGGGTGAGCCGTGCCTTGAGAAGGTCTGCCATCCCGTTACAAACTTTGACGCGCGGCTGCATGCGCTACTCGACGATCTCTGTGACACGCTGGAGGAATCCGGCGGCGTCGGACTGGCCGCGCCGCAGATCGGCATTATGCGCCGTGTGTGCGTCGTGGAGGACGGAGAGGGTGAAGTGATCGAGCTTGTCAACCCTGAGATCGTAAGGACCGAGGGGGAGCAGACGGGACTTGAAGGCTGTCTGAGCCTTCCGGGACGCTGGGGCATCGTCACCCGCCCCCAGACGGTCCGTGTGCGGGCGCAGGACCGCGACGGCGTAAGCTTTGAGATCGAGGACGAGGGGATCACGGCCCGCTGCTTCTGCCATGAGATCGAGCATCTGGACGGACATCTGTTCAGCGAGCACTGCGACCGTCTGCTCAGTGATGAGGAGTTGGACGCCTACCTGCGCGAGCACGGAGAG
>CAKTJA010000185.1 GCA_934567115.1 uncultured Oscillospiraceae bacterium | reverse complement strand
AACACGAACCCGTCGGGATCGCCGAAGCCGTAGACCTTGCTCATGACCTTGAGCGCGCACCAGGCCTTGATGTACTCGTCCTGCGCCTGCTGCACGGTCAGCTCGGTGGACCACTCCTGATTGTAGCCCTCGTCGGCGGCAAGAATGCAGGGACGGGGCACACAGGCGGCAAGCTCCTCGCCGTCCATCTTCTGCACGGTCTTGACCTCGAAGAAGCGGGCGCCGGCGAAGTAGGAGGCGATGATGTTCTGCGCAAGCTGGCTGTTGGGGCCGGCGGCGGGGCCGAAGGGCGTTTCGATGCGCTCGCCGAAGATGGGCAGACTCTTGCCGGAGGCCTCATACTTCTTGTGAACGCCGAAGACGTCGCCGCTCTGGGCGTACTCGGTCACGACCCAGTTCATCAGGGACGCGAAGGGAATGGGATACATTTTTTCAGACATAGATAATCTCCTCATGATCCGCGCCCGTGGACGCGGATGAATTTTGACCGTTTTTTAAGGTGGAGCGCTGCGGGGAACGTCCGCCGCAGCGCGTCCGTTTTGCGTGGAAAATCAATACTCGCAGTGGTTGAGGCTGCCCCAGAGCTTCTTCGCGGCCTCAAGAATGTGGGCGTTTTCCGCCTCCTCGTCGATGCCGACCAGCTCGCGGTCCTTCATCAGAAGCTTACCGGCGGCGATCGTGGTCTGGCACTGGCGGCCGGTCATGCCGAAGATCATATGGCCGTCGATGTTCGCGTCAGAGAACGGGGTGAAGGGCTTGTAGTCCATCACGATGATGTCTGCCGCAGCGCCGGCCTTGAGTACGCCGAGCTGATCGGGGAAGTACTTCGCGCCGATCTTCGCGTTGTTCTTGAAGAGCATGTCCGTGACCTCGCACCAGCCGACGTTCGGCAGGCAGTTCTGGCTGCGCTGGGAGCAGAGCGCGACCTTGATGGACTCGAGCATGTCGTTGGTGTAGGCGTCGGTGCCCATGCCGAGCAGGATGCCGCGCTTATAGAGCTGGAGCACCGGGCAGATGCCGATGGCGTTGCCCATGTTGCTCTCGGGATTGTTGACGACCATCGTGCCGGTCTCCTTGATGATGTCCATCTCGGCGGTGTTGACGTGGATGCAGTGGCCGAGGATGGTCTTCTCACCGAGGATGCCGTGGTCCTGAAGACGCTGGACCGGGCGGCGGCCGTAGTTCTGAAGGCTGTCGTACACGTCGTTCATGCCCTCGGAAACGTGGATGTGATAACCGGTGCGGCCGTTGTTGGCCTCGACCATGCGGTCGAAGGTCTTGTCCGAAATGGTGAAGAGCGCGTGACCGCCGAACATTGCGGCGAGCATGGGATCGTTCTGCTTATTGCAGTAGGTGATGAAGTCGGCGTTCTCGGCGATGGCCTGAAGGCACTTCTCCTCGCCGTCGCGGTCGGAGACCTCGTAGCACAGGCAGGAGCGGATGCCGAAGCGCTTCGCGGATTCGGAGATCGTGAAGAGCGAGCCGGGGATCTCGCCGTAGCTGGCGTGATGGTCGAAGATCGTCGTCACGCCCTGCTTGATGCAGTCGATGTACAGCGCGTCGGCGCTGGCCTTGGTGCCGTCCATCATCAGATGGCGGTCGATGGCCCACCACGTTCCGTCGAGGACCTCATAGAAATTGGTGGGGTTGTTGCCCACGATGGAAAGGCCGCGGGCAAGCGCGGAGTAAATATGAGTGTGGGCGTTGATGAAGGCCGGCATGATGACGCCGCCTTTGGCGTCGATGGTCTCTGCGTCGGGATACTTCGCGCGCAGGGCGGCCTCCTCGCCGACCTCGACGATCTTCGTGCCCTCGTAGGCGACCGCGCCGTGCTCGTAGTAGCCGCGGCCCTCCGCGTCGCGCGTGATGAGTCGTCCGTTGATAACAAGATTCATACGTAATTCCTCCTCAAAATAAAAATATTTTCAGAATCGGTGAAATTTCCGGGAATTGCGGTCGGTCCCGGCGGCGCGCCGCAGGGCGCGGGCGCAAAACAAAAAGCGCTTCAAGCGAGTCACTCGCCCGAAACGCCTGCGTTTTCGCCGGAGTGATAGTTTCAGCCCGTGCGCGCAGCACTTCGTTACAGCTATCAGTCGATATTCAAATCACAGTTTTATTTTACACGAAAGCGGGAACAATTTCAATGGAAAATTCGTCAAAAATCGAGAAAATCAAGTCGGCAAAACAGAGAAAACTTTTTTTCGATTTTGTGCAAAGCGATGAAAAACGCTACCCCGCGTTGGCCGTGTAGACCCCGTCAAACCTGCACCTTTCTGGCAGGTGGGTCGCCTCTGTCCGGCTTCACTGCTTCCAACTTCCGACCGCGGAAAGGCAGTCGGGAGGCCTGCAAACCACCGGAGCGTACCGGCGTCCCTTATGACGAAAATGTGGGTTTATAAAGAGCCTATCACGAACCACGCAGGGTATTGCGCATGACACTATTGTATGGCGGCGCGCGGAAAAAATCCACGGCGGGAAAAATTATTCGCGCCCGACGGGGACGGCGCGCCGTTACTCCCCGTCGTCCTCAAGCATCTGCTCCATAAAAAGGTCGTACACCGCGTCAAGCTCGTCCTCGTCGGTGATATTGGCAAGCATTTCCTCGCCGTCCACCGTTTCGCTTTTGAGGATGATGAGGCCGTATTCCTCGCCGTCCTCGTCCGCGCCCTCTTCAAGCACGGGGAAAA
>CAKTJA010000184.1 GCA_934567115.1 uncultured Oscillospiraceae bacterium | reverse complement strand
GCACGGGCCGGTATCTGCGTTTGAAATCTATCAGAAGGACCACCCCGACGGCAGCGGCCATCAGCACGATCCCGCCCACGATAACATAAAGCGGCACCCAGTTGGGAGGAAGCTCCGGCGCTCCCTGCAGCGGGACCGTTAGAGGCTGCTGCACGATCATGTTGGTCCCCAGATTATCAAAGGCGACCACGATCTCCGCCGTCCGGTCCTCCGTTATGCCGTTTTGCAGAGGAAGAGACACCGTACCGGATCTGAGCGATCCGGACCATTCCCGCCCGTCGATTGTTGCCGACAGAGCCCTCCCCTCAAAGGCCGGGTCCGTCAGCACCTGTCTCTCCGGGTTCTCCGCATCGTAAAAGGACACATCGATCTGCGCGCCGCGCTCATAACGGACGGCTTTTTTGTCCTCCGGCTCCGTATCCTCGTAGGTCACCTGCGGGAGCATTGTCACATGGTACTCCGTAATCACATCCACCTTGACCCGGCTTCCCTCGTTTCCCTGAAAGCTGACATGCACCCGTTCCGCGCTGGGGCGTTCCAGCTCCAGCAGCGCGTAGTGCGCTCCGGAGGCCCGGCGGACGCCGCCCGCGTTAAAATCCGCGTTCAAATTTTTAATGGGCTTATCACTGATAAACAAAAGCCTCGCATTGGCGGCATTGGAGGTTGGGATGTTGATATCCAGCGTCTCCGTTCCGCCGTCCGCATCCACAATGGCTGCGGTCGTTTTTTTGATATGCAGTTGATCCAGAAGGATGGAGTCCACCGCCTGCTGAATATCCTCCGCCTTCGGCGCGTGGCAGCTGCTCCCGCCCGTCTCCGCAGAAGCCGAAAAGATTGTGTTCTCCTTATCCTCCATGTCGGCCCCGAGGCCGATCACATGGATCACAACATGGCCTTCTCTGGCCCGTTCGACCGCCGACTGAAATTGACCGGATGAAAGCGCGGTGGCCGCGTCGTCCCGCATCATGATCTCACCGTCGGAAAGCATCACGACCGCCTTCTCCGCAGCGTCTATGCCGTCCAGCAGCTCCATCGCCCTTTCCAATCCCGCTCCCGCGTTGGTATAGCCCGTGTAGCGTACGGAATCAGCCGCCGCCATAACGCGGGCTCTGCTCCCGCTGTCCACCACTCCTTCAGCCGCGATGACGTCGGAGTTATACGCGACCACGCCCACATAATAATTGGACGGAAGGCTGTAGATCAGCTGGGCAATGCTGTCGATTGCAAGGCGGTCCCTGTCATTCCCGTTCATGCTGTTGCTGGCGTCGAGGGTAAATACAACCGCTTTTGAGGTTGAATAATTACTCTGCGCCGCCCCGGAGGGAGCCGCCGCAAACGCAGCCTGACACAGCACAAGGGACAGCAACATTGCCGCGACTGTAAAAATCAAGGCCGCTCTTTTCATGATCGTGCCAACTCCCTTCCCGACGGCAGCAGCTCTGCGCACCGCTTTAACCGTCATGATCCTGCAGCTCTCTAACTCAAAGACCGAACCGATCTCCGAGCCGAGAGGCGTTTGCGCATATACGCGCAGCAGCATGTTTAAAAACCTCGCTTCCGGGCGCTGTATCCGCGCAAAACATACAAAAGCACTTGCGTTCTCGCGCGGTCTATGCGGATAAAAGCGATCAAAACCGAGGCAGCGCGCGCATTTTGAAAGCGGCGGAACGGACATGTGAGTGTCTTTCCGCCGTTGGCAAAAGCCGACGCATTTCTCTCCCCATAGTATATAATGCAGAAAGATGTCGATTTTTGTCAAAAAAATAAAAAATTTTTTAATGTTAATTTCTAATGATCGGCACCCCCCGAAAAATACCGAATATCCGCCTGTATTCTCCCCTTCCATGAGCAGGAATGCAGGCTTTCGTTGAAGTAACCCCCTGCAATCGCAGGCAGTCCCCCTTTTGTGCACGTTATGTCGGCGGCGGAAATGACCCGCCGTCGATTGTCCGAAAAGAAAAAGGCAGGTCCAGGAAATCAAAATCCCGTCCCTGCCCTTATTTTTACGCTGATATATGTGGGACGGCTAAAAGAAAGCGCCCCGTCAGAGACGGGGCGCTCTTTAGCAGCCATGTTGAATGCAAGATAAATCGGTGTAAAAAGCGGCGTCGGACCAGAGGCCGTATCACCCACGGCTCCTTGCGCCGCAGCGCATTTCTCCGCTCACGGCCTCATGGTCGGGAAGAGGATCACGTCGCGGATGGAATCCGTGCCGCAGAGCATCATCGTACAACGGTCGATGCCGAAGCCCAGACCGCCCGTCGGGGGCAGACCGTACTCCAGCGCCATGACATAATCCTCGTCCATCATATCAGCCTCGTCATCTCCGTTGGCACGCTTTTCGACCTGTGCCTTGAACCGCTCATACTGGTCCATCGGATCGTTCAGCTCGGTGAAGGCGTTGCCCATCTCGCAGCCGCACACGAACATTTCGTAGCGCTCGGTGAGATGTGGGTCCTCCGGGCTGCGCTTGGCGAGCGGGCTGACCTCGACGGGGTACATGGTGATAAAGGTGGGCTGGATCAGCGTCTCCTCCACCTTCTGATCGAAGGTCTCATAAAGTGCGTTGCCCCAGGTCTTGTCCACGCCGTCCATATCCACGCCCACGCTCTTCGCGAGCGCAACGGCCGCGTCCGCGTCGCCCTCAACAGCCATGAAGTCCGCCCCGGTGACCTTCTTCACCGCGTCGGCCATCGTCACGCGCGGCCACGCGGG
>CAKTJA010000183.1 GCA_934567115.1 uncultured Oscillospiraceae bacterium | reverse complement strand
CTGCGGCCGCTTCGCACGGAGCGGCTTCTCCACAGCGTTTTGGGGGCCGGCAGCATATAAATATATTGTATACGAATTTCGGCGTTCCTGCAAGCGGAGGCGGGCAATATGCTCCTGCGGGATTTTCGCCGGTTCCGCGCGGGCCGGGAGGCCGTATAAAAACGCGGCGCTGTGTGGAAACTACTGGAAAAAGGAGGGGGGATCGGCGTTGGAGATCAGGGTCGGCGATGACCGCAGGATCGTGGAGGTCTGGCTCAGCCGCGCTGAGCAGGAGGATGCGCGGCTGTATGAAAGGCTCATGCCCATCTGCCGCGAATACAGCGGCAGAAAGTACACGGTGGCGGTATTCCGCTCCGGGGGCGGAGACCTGTATGAGCAGACGCATCAGCTTCTGCTGAACGAACGAAGGCGGGGGGCGGAATGCCCGGAGCGGTCCGCCCGCATACGGTAAAATCTGCATGGCCCCGTATTTCATTTGCAATTTCACCGGGCAAGTGATACAATGTTATCTGCAAGATATCGAGAAAACAAATCGACTTTGACAGTACGGGAGGGAGAACGTGACAGAGCGTTTCGCAGTCGTCGGCTATTGCCGCATTTCCGTGGATGAGGAGCTGGACCGGGACAACGTGTCCATCGAGAACCAGAAGGCCATCATCGCCGATTTCGTCAAGCGCCGCTTTCCGGACGGTACGCTCACCTTTTATGAGGACCGCGACCGCTCCGGCTATACCTTCGAGCAGCGGGAGGGGTATCAGGCCATGCGGCGCGGGCTGATGAGCCGCAGGTACAGCGTTCTTGTGGTCAAGGACTTCTCCCGCTTTTCCCGGCGCAACAGCCGCGGCCTTGTGGAGCTGGAGGATCTGCGCGACGCGGGGGTCCGCATCATCTCCATCGGCGACAACATCGACTTTCCGAACGATGACGACTGGCTGAAGATCCAGTTTCAGTTTCTGATCAACGAAATGCCGGTCACAGATACGAGCAAGAAGGTGAAGAGCGTGATCCGCCGGCGGCAGGAGGACGGCGCATGGCTCTGTGCCGCACCGTACGGCTATATCCTCAACCGGCAGCGGCAGTTTGAGATCGTTCCCGCCGAGGCGGACGTGGTGCGGCGGATCTTTGCGCTTTACATTGACGGCTGGGGCTATAAGAAGATCGCGAACCATCTCACGGAGCAGGGCGTCCCCACGCCGCGAATGTCCGAGCGCGTGCGCCGCGAGGCGGACGGAGGGGATTCGCGCCGCGCCGTCAAAAGCGCGTGGTCCATCGTCACCGTGCAGGGGATCCTTGACAACGACTTTTACATCGGCACGCTGCGGCAGGGGAAATACACGCGCAAAAAGATCAACGGCTCCGACCGGAAGAAGGACGCGGCGGAGCATCTGGTGTTTGAACGCCATCATCAGGCCGTTATCGACGACCGGACCTTTGCGGCGGTCCGCGCTCTGCGTGAGCAGCGCTCCACGGGCCACTACCGGGGCAGGAGGATCAACGACAACGTGTACTCCGGCTTTCTCGAGTGCGGGGACTGCGGAAGCCCCATGTTTGCCATGAGCCGCCGGGACCTGAAACCGGCCTACACCTGCGGGACCTACCACCGGCGCGGGCTTGCCGGCTGCACCAGCCATCATATCCGGGCGGACAGGCTCGACGAACTGCTCAAGCTCTATATCCGCAAGGTGAGGGACGGCTCCTCCGCCATGCTGGAGCGGCTGAACGCCGATCTCGCCCGCGAGCGGGAGGACGTCGGCGAGACGGAGCGCGCCACAGAGGATCTTGAGGCGCTTTTGCTGGACGCGCAGGAGGAGCTGAAGGCCGCCAAGCGCCAGCGCATCCGCGATGCGGCAAGGCATCCCGAGCGGGAGGCGGTTCTGGATGCGGCCTATGACGAGCTGGAGGACGAGCTTGTGCGCCGCATCGGCGGGCTGCAAAATCAGCTTCAGATGACCGCCGACCGGAGGAACGCCATCATCCGGACCAACCGCGCCGCAAAGACGGCGATGGAGGTGTTTGACGACCTGCTGAACCGGGAGCGTCTGGAGCGCGGCGATCTCCAGCTTATCATCGAAAAGATCCGGGTCTACGAGGACCGTCTGGAGATCCGGCTGAAGGCCGATGTGGACCGGCTCCTGCACTGCGGCGCTCTGCCGGAGGAGGGAGAGGCCGTCGCGGCGATGGCAGGCGCAGTGGAAAGCGCTTTGCCCACCGCCGTTGTCCAAAGCGCGAAGCAGCGTCCGGACAAGGTTTTTCGTATCAATGTTGTCAGCGGCGGCGACCCGCTGGAAATCTATACGAGCAAAGAGGGCGAGGTGATTTTTAAAAAGTATTCGCTCATGGGCGGTGTGGACGAGTTTGCCGCCCAGATCTGTGAAACGCTGAGCAAGACCACGGGGCTGACCGTCGCCGTAACGGACAGGGACAGCGTGATCGCCGCGGCGGGCGGCGCGCGGCGCGACCTGATCGGCAAGCGCATCAGCCAGCAGCTTGAGCAGATCATGGAGGACCGCGCCATCTACCGCGCGGCGGCGGCTGAACGCAGCGTGTACGTTACCGATACGACAGACCGCTACTGCGCGTCCATTGCCGCGCCCATCATCTCCGAGGGAGACACGCTTGGGCTTGTGCTCTTTGTGGAGAACGAGGGAGAAAGTCAGGTCGGCGAGACGGAGTATAAGCTTGCCCAGACGATCGCATCCTTTGTCGGCAGACACATGGAGG
>CAKTJA010000182.1 GCA_934567115.1 uncultured Oscillospiraceae bacterium | reverse complement strand
ATCTCCTACTTCGTGACCGGGAACGGCGTAAGCAATATTTCCATTCTGGTCTATACCATGTCGAAGCGGGTCAACCCCTCGATCAACGCGCTTTCCACGCTGGTCATCGTTGCGATCACTCTGGTCCTCGGCGTTGTCAATCTCGTTCCGATCCTTCGCGAAAAGCGCTTAAAACCCTCCGGTGAAAAGCACAAGCGCTTTACAGGAGGAAGATACGCGGCGATCGCCGTCTCCGCCCTGCTGGTTCTGGCGATCCTCGGCGGGACCGTGGGAACGGGGCTTGCGCAGCGGCGCAGAAGCGCGGCGGCCGTCGAAAAATACGGAAGCGACACGCTCAAGCTCTATATCACCGGCGAGTATCTCGGTGAAAACGTCATCTCGGATTTTGAAAAGCAGTTTGGAGTAAAGGTCATCATCGAATACTTTGACTCCAACGAGATGATGTACACCAAGCTCCTTGCGGGGGACCGCTACGACGTGGTCATTCCCTCCGACTATATGATCGAGCGGCTGACGTCCGAGGATTACCTCCAGCCCATTGATCACAGTCTGGTTCCCAATCTTTCCAATCTTGACAGCGCGGTCCTCGGCATGAGCTACGATCCCGACAACACCTGGTCCGTCCCCTATTTCTGGGGCAGCGTCGGCCTCGTGTACAATCACGAACATGTCGATCCCGCCATCGTCGAGGCGCAGGGCTGGGATATCCTGCGGAACACCGACTACGCCGGACAGGTCTATATCTACGATTCCGAGCGCGATTCGTTTATGATGGCGTTCAAGGCGCTCGGCTTTTCGATGAACACCTCCGATCCGGAGGAGATCAATGCGGCCTATGAGTGGCTCGTGCAGATGAACAACACCATGTCCCCCGTCTATGTCACGGATGAAGTGATCGACGGAATGATGAACGGCTACAAGGACATCGCCGTGGTCTACTCCGGAGACGCCACCGTCATTCTCGACGAGAATGAGGATATGAGCTTCTTCATGCCGAACGAGGGCACAAACATCTGGTGCGACGCGATGGTCATTCCAAAGAACGCGGAAAATCCGCTTCTTGCGCACGAGTTCATCAACTATATGCTCACCTACGAAGCGGCATTTGACAATACCGAAACGGTGGGGTATACTTCTCCCAACGCCGAGGTCTTTGAGGAAATGATCTCCTCCGAGGACCTTTACGCCGAGAACGACGCCTACCTTCCCCGCTCCGGCTACGAGAAGGACGAGATGTTCCACGACAATCAGATCCTTATGCGTGAGCTTTCAAAGCTGTGGATCAAGGTCAAGGCCGCAAAATAACGGAAAGGAATGGAAGACATGAAAATCGGAGACACTTACGAATACAGGAACACCGTTACGAAAGAGATGACCGCCGGTGCGCTCGGCTCCGGCGGGCTGGAGGTTTTCGCCACGCCGTTTCTGGTCTGCTGGATGGAGGCCGCCGCATACTTTTATATGAAACAGCACCTCCCCGCCGGGAAGAGCAGCGTCGGAACCCTTGTCAACATCCGCCACCTCTCCCCCACTCCCGTCGGCGCGGAGGTCACGGCGAAGGCCGAGTTGATCGGGATCTCTGAAAACGGCAAGATCTATACCTTCCGGGTCGCAGCCTACGACAATACCGGATTGATCGGCGAAGGAACGCATGAGCGGGCCGTCATTGACAACGAGCGCTTCATGTCGAAATGCCTTGCCAAGCTGGAAGCCCAAAAGCAATAAGGAGGAGCCAATGCGTTATTACGGAGCAGTCTATCGTCCGCCCAGCGAAGCCCACAGTCTGATCGTGCAGTGCACACTCGGATGCAGCCATAACCGGTGCGCGTTCTGCAATATGTACAAGGACAAAAAGTTTTCCATCCGCCCTGTGGAGGACGTTCTCCGCGACCTCGCCGAGGCCCGAAGCTACGAGCGGCACATCGAGCGCATTTTCCTCGCCGACGGCGACGCGCTGATCCTTCCGATGGACTACCTTTTGCAGGTGCTGGACTATATCCGCGATTACTTTCCCGAATGCACGCGCGTCGCGGCCTACGCCACGACCAAGGCAGTTCAAAAAAAGAGCGACGAAGAGCTTCGCACCCTGCGCGAGCACGGTCTCAGCCTTGTGTATATCGGACTTGAGAGCGGAAACGAAGCGCTTCTGGTGAAGTTCAACAAGGGCGTTACCGCGGCGGAAACCGTCGAAAACGCGCTGCGCTGCAAGCGCGCGGGCATCGGCGTATCCGTCACCGCTATCAACGGAATGGCCGGACTGAACGGAGACTGGAAGGCGCATGCGATCGACACGGCGAAGGCGGTGAGCGCGATAAAACCGGAGTTCATCGCGTTCCTGACGCTGCGCGTCTACACCGGAACGCCTTTGCACGACTGGATCGAGGCCGGCGAGTTCCAGATGATGGAGCCGTCCGACCTGATGAAGGAGACCCGGCTTTTCCTCGAACACATTGATTCCGAGGGAAGCGTCTTCCGCTCAAATCACGCCTCGAATTACCTGCCTCTGGGCGGGACGCTCAACCGCGACCGCGAAGCACTGATCGAAACCATCGACCGCGCGCTGGAGGGCAAGGTACGTCTCCGCCGAGCGGTGGAGCTTGGACTCTGACCGTCGGTCGCTCAGGAACACCCAAGCAAAAAAAGAAGGAGCCGTGTGGCTTTATGCCGCACGGCTCCCTCTTCCCCTTTATCGCTTCCTCGATTCCCCAAAACAGATGCGAAAAGCGGTGCAGCTTACGC
>CAKTJA010000181.1 GCA_934567115.1 uncultured Oscillospiraceae bacterium | reverse complement strand
CCGACCGTGAGGATCGAGCTGCCGAAGAACGTGGGCGAGACGAAGATCGAGATCCCCGTGAGCAACGTCAACAGCGGCACGGTCGCGGTCATCGTCCACGAGGACGGCACGGAGGAGATCGTCAAGGATTCCGTGCCGACCGGCGACGGCATTCGGCTGACGGTCAACGGCGACACGACGGTCAAAATCGTCGATAACTCCAAGGACTTCATCGATACGCGCAGCCACTGGAGCCGCGATGAAGTGAACTTCGTCGCCTCACGCGAGCTGTTCAACGGCGTGGGCAACAACCTCTTCGGCGTGGGCGAGCAGATGACGCGCGGCATGGTGAACACGGTTCTGGCGCGTCTCGCGGGCGTCGACACCACGCCCGCCGTCGGTGAGAAGTGGTACGACAAGGGCACCGCGTGGGCGAAGGCCAACGGTGTGTCTGACGGCTCGAACCCGACCGCGAACGTGACGCGCGAGCAGCTTGCGGCGATGCTCTACCGCTACGCCGGTTCGCCCGCGGTGAGCGGTGAGCTGACGTTTGCGGACGCGGGCAGCGTGAGCGGGTACGCGAAGGACGCGCTGCTGTGGGCGGTGCAGAGCGGCATCATCAACGGCGTGGGCGGCGACCGCATCGCGCCGAAGGAGAGCGCCGAGCGCGCGCAGGTCGCGGCGATGCTGGCGCGGTATTTGAAGAGCCTGTAAGCAGAAAACAGCATAGCGGCAGAAGAAAGCGGCTCCGGTCCCTTGTAAGGGACCGGAGCCGCTTTGCATTCATCCCTGCTTTTGCCCTGCTCCTTTCTACGAAGCCTGTGCGCCGGGAGACGGCACGGTCGAGGGGCGGCGCGGCTTTTCGGGAGAAAGCGGAGGCGCCCGCCGCGCCTGCCGCTTGCGAAGCGGCAGATATCAGTATATAATACGATAGGAAAGGGCAAAGCGTATCTGCCCTTGCCGATCGAGGATACCGATCGGAACAAACGGAAGGGGGAGGGATCGTGCTTAAAATAGCCATTTGCGACGACAACGCCCGCGACCGGGAGAGGATCGCGGAGAACCTCCGCGTCTATGCGGACGCGCATCGTGAGCGCGGCGTCGAGTCTACAGCCTATGCCTCCGCCTTTGAAATGCTGGACGCCTTCGATAAGACCGGATACCCGGATATCGCCCTGCTGGACGTGTGCATGCCCGGCATGCTGGGGACGGAGCTGGCGCGGGATATCCTCCGGCGCAGCGAAAAAACGGACGTTATCTTTCTGACGACCAGCCCCGATTACGCGGTGGACGCTTTCTCGCTCCACGCCGCAGACTATGTCCAAAAGCCCTACACGCAGGAAAAATTTGACGCTTCGCTCGATCGCGTGATCGCCATGCGGCAGGAGCGGACGTGGCTCCTGCTCCCCTGCGAGGGAGAGCTGCACCGCATCGCTCTGGAGGACGTTCTGTACATAGAGACCGACGGCAGACGGCGCGTATTTGCTCTGGCCTCCGGAGAGAGGCTGACGGCGCGGCTGACCGCCGCCCAATTGCAGGACTGCCTTTCGGGGAAGAGGGGCATGGTCATGTGCGGAGCGTCCTACGTTGTGAACCTCGGACATGTCCGCTGCTTTTCCGGTACGGACCTTGTCGTGGACACGGGCGAGCGCATCCCCGTCCCGCGGCGGCTGCGCGCCCGGATCAGACAGGCGTATTTTGATTTCTATTTGGAGGAGGCCGAAAACGGATGACGGATCCCCGCTATATCGGAACGGTCCTCTATGTGGGGCTGTCGATCTTCGCGGTGCTGTTGGCCGCCGGACTTTTGATGCAGGAGAGGCGGTATTCCGTCAGAAAAACGGCACTGCTGTGGGGTGCGGAGGGGCTGTTCCTGCTGCTGGACATGTACCTGTGCTTCGGCCTTCTGCCGGCGCAGCTGCGGCTGCCGGTGTCGCTGGCGGTCGGCTTCGTCAGCTATGCCGGTACGTTTCTGTCCGTGTCTGCGGACGGCTTCTGGAAAAAGGCCTATCTGCTGATCACGTTTTTCTGCGTGTGCTGCATCTCGTGGTCGTGCGGGCTTTACCTGTGCTTTATCTTTCTGCCGGACGGCCCGGAGACGGTGAAATACCTCGTGCGCACCGCGCTCCACATCGTCACGGCGACGCCGCTCCTGCTGGCCTATCGAAGGTGCGGCAGACCGCTGTTCCGTGAGGTCAGCGGCTTTCGGGGGCGGAGCTGGCGGACCCTGAGCGCCGTCTCCGCGATCTATCTTTTCCTGTTCGCGGCCCTCATGTCGAGGATACGGATGGACAACGGGGTGAAGACGGAGACCCTGCTCGTCTTCTGCGTCGCGGTAAGCACCTTCGTGTCCGTCAGCGTTCTGAGCATCAGCAACATTTTTTACATGCGCAGGGAGGCGCGGGAGGCGCTGGTCCGGCAGAGCATGGAATATCTGACAAATTATGTGGAGACCGTCGGCAGGGCGATGCGGGAGCAATACCGCTGTGTCTCGATCTCCCGGCCTGAGTAGGGGGCCACGATGCCCAGCACCCGCACGAACCCCGCAGGTTTCAGCCCCCGCTCTCTGACCTCCCGGCCCAGCGCCAGAAACGCTTCATCCACGCCGCTGTAATCGCCGTAGTAAAGCACCGACAGGGCACGGCATTCCGGCAGCGTCACCGCCTCCTTGGGGGCGTTTTCAGGCCGCACCGGCACGCACACATGAAAGGGGTAGGGCGTGTCGCCAATGCGGCCCTCCAGATAGTCCGTCCGCTCCGAGATGGTGAA
>CAKTJA010000180.1 GCA_934567115.1 uncultured Oscillospiraceae bacterium | reverse complement strand
AATGGCTGCACTACCGCCGCGCCGATCAGGAACGGGACATCCGGGAAGATCAGAAGCGCGTGGAGCAGGCAAGAAAGTGCCTTGCTAACCTTGATGTGGTCATGTCCCGGCTCTATGAGGACTACGCCCTCGGTGAAATCAGCAAAGAGAAGTACAAGAAAATGACGGCTGATTATGAGGCAGAACAGGAACGGTTAAAGCTCGAAATTGAAACGACGGAAGAATGGGTCGAGCAGCGGCAGACAATGGGCGACGATCTGGACGCTTTCATTGCGCTGACGAAAAAGTATGTGGATGTCACGGAGCTGACGCAGACGATTGTCAACGAGTATATCAAGAAGATCATCATTCACGCACCGGATAAGTCTGGCGGCAAGCGCAGACAGAAGGTGGAGATCATCTTTAATTTTGTTGACGAGGTGGAGATCCCCGTGCTGGCAGAACCCATGATTGCAGAATCTACCCTTGGACGCAGAAAAACGGCGTGACCTTCACGGTCACACCGTTCTCTGCCCGAACCACAAGACTTATAGTTCCTTACGACTGTTAAGCCTTGAAAATACTGGCTTTTTGCTTGGCTTTCTGGTATAATATTTGCATGGAAAACAGAGAAGTACAGACAAGTAACACAGAGGAATTGGTGACCATTTCCCGTGCGGAATATGAGCGGTTGCAGCAGGAAAATGCGCAGCTGGAAGCAAAGTTTGCTGCCCGTGAACAGGAGCAAGGTCAAGTCATTACCAGCCTAACGCTGCAGAATGAGTGGCTGCTGGCGCAGCTGAAGCTGTCCAGGAAAAAGCTGTTTGGCCGGTCCTCGGAACAGGCGGAGCAGATGGTCATGGACCAACTAGGCTTAACCATGAACGAGCTGGAAGCCTATGCTTTCGGAACCAAAGCCGCCACAGAGAAACAGATCGCTGTGAAAGCGCACGAGCGCAAACGGCAGTCCGGCAATGTGCTGGATGTTGTTCCAGAGGGGACACGCACCGAGGTGGTGGAGCACCGTCTTCCTGAGCACGAACGGGCCTGCGCTGCTTGCGGCAGCGAATTGATTGAGATTGGCAAAGAGGTTCGCCGGACGCTGCAGATGAAGCCGGCAGAGTTTTGGGTTCGTGAGGACGTATACTACACCTACGCCTGCAAGAACTGTGAACAGGAGACCGGCGAAGCTAATATTGTAAAGACGGCGAAAGAGCCTGCACTGCTGCCCGGCAGCTTTGCCTCCGCAGAGGCAGTGGCGTATCTGGCAGCGCAGAAATTTGTCATGTACTCCCCGCTGTACCGGTTGCAGCAAGAGTTTGAGCGTCAGGGTCTGAAATTGTCCCGGCAGACGATGGCCAACTGGCTGCTGAACATTTCAGAGAAGTGGCTGCAGCCCATCTACGATACGCTGCACGAACAGCTTTGCAGGGAGACTGTGCTGCACGCGGATGAGACAACGCTGCAGGTGCTGAAAGAACCTGGACGTATGGCCACCAGCAAGTCCTATATGTGGCTGTACCGCACCAGCGGCTGCACAGAGCAGGCCATTGTGCTGTATGAGTACCAGCCCACGAGAAAAGCGGAGCACGCGGAGCGTTTCCTGCAAGGCTTCTCGGGCTGGCTGCACGCAGACGGATACCAGGGTTACCACAAGCTGCCAGGGAATATCCGTGTGGTGGGCTGTTGGGCACATGCACGGCGAAAATTTGACGAGGCGCTGAGCACTCTTCCGCAAGAGAAACGGAAAGATTCTCCCGCGGCCATGGGTGAACGCTATTGCTCACAGCTTTTTAAGCTGGAGCAAACATTTGCGGAACTAACGCCAGAAGAACGGTATAAAAAGCGGCTGGAACAGGAAAAGCCTGTTTTAGACGCGTTGTTGTCATGGGCAAATGAAATACAGGCGAAGGCTGCGCCGAAGTCTGCGCTGGGAAAGGCCATTCACTATCTATTGGAGCAATGGCCGTACCTGACAAGGTATCTGGAAGATGGCCGTCTGGAACTGAGCAATAACCGTGCCGAACGCAGCATTAAGCCCTTTGTGATGGGCAGGAAGAACTGGCTGTTTGCCAATACAGCCGGTGGCGCGCAAGCCAGCGCCGTGATCTACAGTTTGATTGAAACGGCGAAGGAAAACAACTTGAATCCGTACCAATACCTGCTTTGGGTCCTGCGAAGCGCATCAGCTCTGAGCGAAAGAGATGAAGCATGGCCTGAAAAGCTGCTGCCCGCGAACGCCCCAGAAGAATGCTATATGCCGCAATAATAGAAGGCCGCCATCTCGGTGAGCAGTAGCTCTCCTTGAGATGGCGGCCTTTTTACGTGCCCAGGTTTTACGCTTACGAAAAAACGCTCGACGAATGGCAGGACGAGGGCCTGATCGACGGCTATGGCGACGGCAGCTTTCAGCCGAACGGCACCGTGACCCGCGCGGAGTTTATCAAGCTGGTGAACCGCACGCTGGGCTTCACGGCGGAGAGCGAAATTTCCTTTTCCGACGTGACGGAGCGCGACTGGTTCCATGCCGAGGTTGCAAAAGCCGTGACAGCAGGCTACGCGCAGGGCAGCGGCGGGCTGTTCCGCCCGAATCAGCCGGTCACCCGCGCCGAGGCGGCGGCGATGCTCGCCCGCGCGGCGGGGCTTGCCGCGAACGAGGAACGCGCGGACGCCTTTGCGGACGCTGCGTCCATCCCCGCGTGGGCAAGGGGCAGCGTGGGCGCGGCTGCGGAGGCCGGTTACATGACCGGCTATCCCGACGGCGCGTTCGGCG
>CAKTJA010000179.1 GCA_934567115.1 uncultured Oscillospiraceae bacterium | reverse complement strand
CTTCTTGCCGAAAGCTTTGAACCGGACGAGATCAGCCATCTCAGCGCCATCGTTCAAAAGCCGGAATCCCTGAAAAACGCGCCGCAGGCGCTTCAGGATTACATTCGCGTCATCCGGGACGAGTCCCGAAAGCGCAGCCCGGACGGGGTTGACACGCTCGCCGCCGCGACTGAAAAATACAAAGCCCGATCGGGCTACGGAGGAAAGCAGCATGGATAAGGAACTTACCATTCAGGACCTTGAGGCGCAGGCGGACGCTCTGCTTGCGGCGGCGGACGGAATGATGGAGCTGCTCCCTGCGGAGAGCAGGAGCAGACACGCAAAAAAGACGGACGGGGAGGAGAGCGCGCCGCAGAAGAAGGCTCCGCCGCTGGACGAGAAGGTCCTCGCCGCGCTTTCCGCCGCAGAGCTTCTTCAGAAGAGCGAAAAGCTGCGCGACCTGTTTGCCAGAGGAAAGCAGAAGGCCAAGCTCGACTCCGACGAGCTGACGGAGCTTCTCGACGAGCTGGAGCTGGACGACGACGGCAGAGAGCGGGTCTACAGCTCGCTTGACACGCTGGGCGTCGATTATATCAGCAGCACCGTCGAGCCGGACGATCTGGACGAGCCTCCGCTGGAGGCGATCGCCGAGATCGAGGAGGAGGAGCTGGTGGACCCCAACGAGCTGGTGGACAGCTTCTCCATCGACGATCCGGTGAGAATGTACCTCAAGGAGATCGGAAAGGTGCCCCTGCTCAGCGCGGATGAGGAGATCGCGCTTGCGACCAGAATGAACGCGCGGAACGACGCGGAGGCGCGCGTCCGCGCCGCGAAGGAGTCGGGCGAGGAGATCCCGGCGGAGGAAATGGCGCAGCTGAAAAAGACGATCAAGGACGGGGAGAAGGCCAAGCAGAAGCTGGCGGAGGCGAACCTTCGTCTGGTCGTTTCCATCGCCAAGCGCTACGTCGGACGCGGCATGCTTTTCCTCGACCTGATCCAAGAGGGGAATCTCGGCCTTATCAAGGCAGTCGAGAAATTCGACTACACCAAGGGCTATAAGTTCTCCACCTACGCGACCTGGTGGATTCGTCAGGCCATCACCCGCGCCATCGCGGATCAGGCGCGCACGATCCGCATTCCCGTCCACATGGTGGAGACGATCAACAAGGTCATCCGCGTCTCGCGCCAGCTGCTGCAATCGCTGGGGCACGATCCGTCCCCGGACGAGATCTCGCAGGAGATGGGCATGCCGGTGGACAAGGTGCGCGAGATTTTGAAGATCGCGCAGGAGCCGGTTTCCCTTGAAACGCCGATCGGCGAGGAGGAGGACAGCCATCTGGGGGACTTCATCCCCGACGAGGGCGCGAGCGAGCCGAGCGAGGCGGCGTCCTTCACGCTTTTGCAGGAGCAGCTTGTCGATGTGCTCTCAACGCTCACCCCGCGTGAGGAGAAGGTGCTCAAGCTCCGCTTCGGCATCGAGGACGGCCGTCCCCGCACGCTTGAGGAGGTCGGCAAGGAGTTTAACGTCACGCGCGAGCGCATCCGTCAGATCGAGGCCAAGGCCCTGAGAAAGCTGCGCCATCCGAGCCGCAGCAAGAAGCTCAAGGACTTTTTGAACTGAAGACCGCAGCGATTAAGGCACAGTCCGGCGGACTGTGCCTTAAATGCGGGAGGGAAGCCGCGTCCCGGCCCGCCGCATGATTTTGCAAAAAGCATCCCCTTCCGCAGAAGCGGAAGGGGATGCTTGCTTACTCGCGGATCAGGCCAAGCTCACCGAAATATTTATCGTGCTTTTCGCGGTATTCGCGATTGAAGACGGGGTCGTTGCCCTGATGGAGCCGGTGGATATAATCGTGATGACTGTTCATCACCGTCGGGTCGGATTGGGAAAGCGTGTACACGCCGAGGTTGGAGCACTGGTCCGCGATACGCTCCGCGTTGATGAGGATATCGAGGAACACAAGCCCCGCGTAGACCGTACACTGCCCGTCGCGCAGACGGCGGATGTGGTTCGCGCGGAGCGTCGCGACCATATCGTCCACGACCTCCTCCACCGGCTCGATGCGGCGCGCCGTCTGCGCGTCGACCGCAGTGAAGCTCCGGCAGGCGTAGTCCATGATCTCGCCAAGCGCTTCGCCGAGGATCGCAAGCTCCTGCTTTGCCGCATCGGAAAACTCGATCCCCTTTGTCCGAAGCTCCTCCGCACTCTCGGTCAGGTTGACGGCATAATCTCCGATCCTCTCAAATTCAGAGAAGCACTGGATATAGTAGTTGAGCAGATCGTTTCCGTGCCCGGTCGGAACGTGGGAGGAGAGGCGGATCAGGTAGTTGTCCACGCTGTCCGCAAGCGCGTCGATGTGGTCCTCGTTGCGGTTGATGACGTCGATCTTGCCCTGATCGAATTTCTTGAGCACGTCCATCGCGTTGAGCACGCCGCTGCGCGACAGCCGGGCCATCGCGGAGATCGCGTCCGACGCGGCGGACAGCGCCAGCGCCGGGGAAGCGAAAAACTTTTCGTCGAGCTGGGAAAGCTCGTGATCGACGTTTTCGCCGATCTGCTTGTCGTCCTTGACCAGAACGCGCGAGAGCTTTTCGAACCGCCCGCATACGGGGAGCAGCAGCACCGCCGTGGAAAGACGGAAGATCGTGTGAACGTTCGCGATCGCGCCGGAGGTCATCGTCTGATCCCACAGGCTGTCGAGCAGACCCGCGTGGTGCGCGACGGTCAGCACGCCGATGATGATGACGGAGGCGCAGAGATTGAAAATAATGTGGACCACGCCCGTGCGCTTCGCGTCCGCCTTGGAGCCGATGGAGCAGACGATGGCGGTCGTGACGCAGTCGCCGATGTTCACGCC
>CAKTJA010000178.1 GCA_934567115.1 uncultured Oscillospiraceae bacterium | reverse complement strand
GGTCCTGAATGTATTCGATCAGCTGCTCAAGCCCTGCGGCGATGGCGTAGCCGCCGCCGTCCGGGACCGAGCGGAAATAAACGTCAAAATAGGTGATGCGGTCTTTGAAGCCGGTTTGGAAATAGCCGTTGCCCATGGTCAGCTCGTAAAAGTCACAGAGCATGGTCAGGTTCAGTTTTTCTTCCGTTCTCATGGAACACCTCATACAGTTTCGGCTGCGGCGTCCCGCCACAGCCTTATGATACGGTTATTATATCCGTTTTTCGCGGATAAAGCAAGGCTTTTGCTTGACTTTGACGGCAAAGTCCCCTATGATGGGCACAGATCAGACTTGCGGGAGGGATGCACATGAACGTGGTCCTTGGCATCGACATCGGCGGCAGCAGCACGAAGATCGTCGGTCTGCAAAAATCGGGCGAGGTCATCGACATGCTGCGCGTCAAGGCGGAGGATCCGTTGACCTCGCTTTACGGCGCGCTCGGCAATTTTCTCAGCTCACACGCGCTCCGGCTCTCCGACATCGCGCACATCGCGCTCACGGGGGTCGGCGCGTCCTATGTGGACGGCGACATCTACGGCGTGAAGACGGTCAAGGTCGAGGAGTTTTCCTCCGTCGGCGCGGGCGGCCTCGCGCTCAGCGGGACGGAGCGCGCGGTCGTTGTCAGCATGGGGACCGGGACCTCCCTGCTCTGGGCCGAAAAGGGCGGCGATATCCGTCATATCATCGGCAGCGGCATCGGCGGCGGCACGCTTTCCGGGCTGAGCGAGCTGATCACCGGCGTTCACCAGTACGCCATGATCCGCAAGCTCTGTCTCGACGGCGACCTCTCCCGCATCGACCTCACCATCGGAGACATGTCCAAGGGAAGGGTCGGGACCCTTCCGCCCGAGGCGACGGCGGCAAATTTCGCCAAGCTTGCCGAGGACGCGACCGACGCGGACAAGCTGCGCGGCCTTGTAAATCTCGTTTTGCAGGCGATCGGCACGATGTCCGTGCTCGCGTGCAGGACCTGCGGCACGGATACGGTCGTGCTCACCGGCGCGCTGACGATGCTTCCGCCCGCAAGGGAAACGTTCGACCTTTTCACCCGGCTCTACGGAACAAAATTCATCATTCCGCAGAACGCCACCTTCGCCACCGCCATCGGCGCGGCGCTCCACAGCATGCGCAAAACCGGCTGACCGCCGCGCGGCGGAACGCCGGGGCAGTCATATAACCGTCAGGACGCTTTTGCCGAAGCTTCGGCGAAAGCGTCCTTTTTTCCGCCGTTCGGCGGTCCCCGGACGGCCCCTGTATCTTTTTGCCGGAACAAAGCGAAAAACCGCTTGCATAATGCCGCCTCCTGTGCTATGATACGAGAAGTTACATTTTGTAATTATTTCCCCGGCGCCGGCGACCCATGCCGACAGCCGCCAAAATACCAAGGAGGACGATACCTATGAGATTTCGCAACGTACTGACCGGTCTGACCGGCGGACTGCTTGCCGCATGTCTGGCAGTCCCCGCGTTCGCGCTTGACGGCACGGTCACCGCCGACGGCAGCGTTCTGCGCGTGCGAAAGTCCGCGAGCACAAGCGCCGCGATCCTCGACCTGCTGCCCGACGGGAGCCGGGTGGACATCGTGGACACGTCCAACGCGGGCTGGTACGGGATCAAGGTCGGCGAGCTGACCGGATATGTCAGTACGGAATACATAACGCTTTCGGAGAGCGGCGCCGCACCGGCGGAGGTCGCTGCGGCAAAGGCTGTCGAGGCCGCCCCCGCCGCCGAAGCCGCTTACGTCCGGATCACGGCGGACTCGCTCAACGTCCGCTCCGGTCCCGGGACGGAATATGAAAGGGTCGGCTCCCTCGCTTCGGGCCGTGTCGTCCGCGTCCTCTCGCAGAGCAACGGCTGGTACGAGACACGCAGCGGCTACATCACCGCCGAATACACCGAAGCCGCAAGCGCGGCGGACGCCGTGGAAAGCGGCCTGTACGTCCGCACGACGGCGGATTCGCTCAACGTCCGCTCCGGTCCCGGGACGGAATATGAAAAGGTCGGCTCTCTCGCCTCGGGCCGCTGTGTCAAGGTTCTTGAGATTTTGAACGGCTGGTACAAAATCGAACAGGGCTACGTCAGCGCCGACTTCGTGGAGGAAACGGACGGCCCCGCCGCCGTCTCCGAACGCGGACAGGCTGTCGCGGACTTTGCGCTTCAGTTCGTCGGCTACAACTATGTCTACGGCGGCTCGAGTCCCCGCTCCGGCGGCTTCGACTGCTCCGGTCTGACGTACTACACCTGCGCGCAGTTCGGCAGCTCCATCAACCGCACCGCCTCCGCGCAGCTGCAAAACGGCTTCTCCGTTTCGAAGGACGAGCTTGCGCCGGGCGATCTGGTCTTCTTTAAAAAGCCCGGCAACAAGAGCGGTAAGCCCGCCTCCCATGTTGGGATCTACATCGGCGACGGGAAGTTCGTCCACGCCTCGGATTACGGCGTCGGCGTTATCATCAGCAGGCTGACCGACAGCTACTATACCGTCGGCTATGTCGGCGCAAGGCGCGTCGTTGTCTGAGCAGTACATATGAAAAGCAGCGGGATGAATCTGCATTCATCTCGCTGCTTTTATTTTTCTTTTGCTTTCGCTCCGGCCCCTTCGATCGACCGTCAGTCCACATGCTCGCTCGCGCGCATGGCCAGAATGGTCTGCTCGATCAGCCGGTCGAGGTCCCAGCCGAGCATCTCCGCGCCGCGCTCGATCACCTCGCGCGAACAGCCCGCGGCAAACTTCTTGTCCTTATATTTCTTCTTGACCGACTTGACCTCAAGATCGCTCACGCTTTTGCTCGGACGCATGA
>CAKTJA010000177.1 GCA_934567115.1 uncultured Oscillospiraceae bacterium | reverse complement strand
CGGTGAAGAAGGTCGCGTAAAACGCCAGCGGCTCATGCACCTTGAACCATGCGATGCGGAACGCCATCATCACATAAGCGACGGCGTGCGCCTTCGGGAAGAGGTAGCCGATCTTGGCCAGCGAGTCAATGTACCACTCCGGCACCTCATGCTCCCGCATCGCCTCGACCCAGCCCTCCTGAAAGCCGCCCTTTTTGACCTTGCCCTTACGCACGGCCTCCATGATCTTGAAGCTCATCTTCGGATCAAGTCCCATGGAAATGAGATAGAGCATGATATCGTCGCGGCAGCCGACCGTCTCCAAAACGCCGGCCGTACCGCTGACGATCAGTTCTCTTGCGTTGCCGAGCCACACGTCCGTTCCGTGCGAAAAGCCGGACAGACGCACAAGCGTGTTGAAGTCCTTCGGCTGCGTGTCGATCAGCATCTGCCGCGTAAAGCGCGTGTTGAACTCCGGAATGGCGACCGCGCCGGTCGGCCCAAGCAGCTCGTCATTTTCAAAGCCGAGCGCCTTTGAGGAGACGAAAATACTCATGGTGTCGGGATCGTCGAGCGGGATCGCGCGGGCATTCACGCCGGTAAGGTCCTCGAGCATGCGGATCATCGTGGGGTCATCGTGGCCGAGCATATCAAGCTTGAGAAGGTTGTCCTCCATGCAGTGATATTCAAAATGCGTGGTGACGGTGTCGCTGTCCTCCGCGTCGGCGGGGTGCTGCACAGGGCAGAAATCCTCGATCTCCATATCGTCCGGAACAACGACCAGCCCGCCCGGGTGCTGTCCCGTCGTGCGGCGCACGCCGACACAGCCCGCCGTCAGCCGGTCGATCTCCGCATTGCCGGCCTGAATGCCGTTCTCCTCCAGATACTTCTTCACGAAGCCGTAGGCCGTCTTCTCCGCCAGCGTACCGATGGTGCCCGCGCGAAACACCTGCGTCTCGCCGAACATCTCGATCGCGTGACGGTGCGCGCGCGCCTGATATTCGCCGGAAAAGTTCAGGTCGATATCCGGGACCTTGCCGCCGCCGAAGCCGAGGAAGGTCTCGAACGGGATGTCGAAGCCGTCCTTGACGTACCTCGTCCTGCAGACAGGGCAGTCCCTGTCTGGCATATCCGCGCCGCAGCCGTAGCTCCCGTCCGTGATAAACTCGCTGTTCCTGCACTTCGGGCAGCGGTAATGCGGCGGAAGCGAGTTGACCTCCGTGATCCCGGACATGTAAGCGACGAGCGACGAGCCGACGCTTCCCCGCGAGCCGACCAGATAGCCGCACTCCAAACTGCGCTGAACAAGCTTCTGCGCCGACATGTACACCACGTCGTACTTGCCGAGGATGCCGCCCAGCTCCACATTCAGGCGGTCGACGATAAGCTTAGGCGGGTCTTCGCCGTAAAGCTCATGCACTTTATCCCATACGAGGCGGTTCAGCTCCTCCTCCGAATTCTCAAGCCGCGGGGGGAAAAGCTTTCCCTTCGGCAGCAGCTCGATCTCCTCCACCTCGTCGGCAATGGCGCGGGTATTGGTCACGACCACCTCGTAGGCCTTCTCCCTGCCAAGGTACTCAAATTCCTTCAGCATCTCGTCCGTCGTCCGGAAGTAGAGCGGCAGCGGCGCGTTCGCGTCCGGAAACTTCTTCGAGGCAAGAAGAATGTGCCGGTAGACCTCGTCCTCCGGCTCCTGAAAGTGCACATCGCCGGTCGCGACGACCGGCTTCCCAAGCTCCTCGCCGAGACGGACGATGGTGCGGTTGAACTCGCGCAGCTCCTCCTCGCTTTTCACGGCGCCCTCGCGCAGCATGAACAGGTTGTTGCAGATGGGCTGGATCTCAAGATAGTCGTAATAGGAGGCGATGCGTTTCAGTTCCTCCCAGTCCTTGTGGTCCGTCACCGCGCGGAACAGCTCGCCCGCCTCGCAGGCCGAGCCGACGATCAGCCCCTCCCTGTGGGCGTTCAGCTCGCTCTTCGGGATGATGGGCACGCGTTTGAAATATTTCAAGTTCGAAAGGGAAATAAGCTGATAAAGATTTTTCAGTCCCGTCCGATTCTTCGCCAGAAGTATGATGTGCTTCGGGAAGCGGTTCGACTTGCCGCCGAGCGGGCGGAGCTTGAGCATCTCCCCGTTGATCTGCTGGAGGCGCGTCACGCCGCGCTGCTCAAGCATGGGAAAGAATTTCGTCAGCATCTGCGCAACCGGCACCGCGTCGTCCGAGGCGCGGTGGTGATTGAACTGCGGAAGGCCGAGATGCTCGGCAACGATATCGAGCTTGTACTTCCCCAGCCCGGGCAGCAGATTCTGCGCCAGAATGAGCGTATCAATGTAGGTCGGCTCGAAGGGGATGCCGCACCTCGCGCAGCCCGCGCGGATGAAGCTGATGTCAAACTCCGCGTTGTGCGCCGCGAGCGGAGCGTCGCCGGCAAAGGCGAGAAACGCCGCCAGCGCCTCCGGAAGCTTCGGCGCGCCGCGAAGCATCTCGTCCGTGATGCCGGTCAGCCCGACGATCTCCTGCGTCAGGCGGCGCTCCGGGTCCACGAAGGTCTGGAAGGTCTCCGTGATCTCACCGTTTCGCAGCCGCACGGCGCCGATCTCGGTGATGGCCTCCTGCGTGACCTTCAATCCGGTGGTCTCAATGTCGAAGCAGACCACCTCCGTTGAAAAATCGGCGTCCCCCGTCCCGTGAACGGCAATGCGATCGTCAAGATTATTGACAAAATACCCCTCGCAGCCGTAAAGTACTTTTATTTTACCCTCGCCGGCATGCCACGCATCCGGGAAGGACTGCGCAACGCCATGGTCGGTGATGGCGATGGCCGGCATGCCCCACTTTGCCGCAAGCTTGACAACGGCGGCCGTATCGGTC
>CAKTJA010000176.1 GCA_934567115.1 uncultured Oscillospiraceae bacterium | reverse complement strand
GGTTTCCAAGCGTCTGCCCGGCTTCCCCATCGTGCTGCACGGCTCCTCCTCCGTTCCGCAGGAGTATGTGAAGATGGTCAACGACCACGGCGGCAAAATGCCCAACGCCATCGGCGTGCCGGAGGAGCAGCTCCGCGAGGCCGCAAAGCTCTCCGTCTGCAAGATCAATATCGACTCCGACCTGCGTCTGGCCATGACGGGCACCATCCGCCAATTCTTTGAGGAGCATCCGGATAAGTTCGATCCCCGCGAGTATCTTAAGCCCGCCCGCGCCAATATCAAGGAGCTGGTCCGCCATAAGCTTATCGACGTGCTCGGCTGCGCCGGGAAAGCCTGAGAGAAAAAGGAGAACGCATGATGAAAGAACTGAAAGGCGCCTGTATCATCGGCCAGTCCGGAGGACCGACCTCCGTGATCAACGCCAGCGCTTACGGCGTGATCCGCACGGCGCTTGATTCCGACTGCATCACCGCCGTCTACGGCGCGGAGCACGGCATCAAGGGTGTGCTGGCCGACAGACTGTTCGACATGGGCAAGGAGGACGCCCGCGAGCTGGAGCTGCTCAAATATACGCCCTCCTCCGCGCTTGGCTCCTGCCGCTATAAGATCGCCGATCCCGACGTGGACGACACCGACTACAAGCGGATCCTGGAGGTGTTCAAGAAGCACGACGTTCGTTATTTCTTCTATAACGGCGGCAACGATTCCATGGATACCTGCAATAAGATCAGCAAGTACATGCAGAAGGTCGGCTATGAGTGCCGCGTGATGGGCGTTCCCAAGACCATCGACAACGATCTGTTCGGCACCGACCACTGCCCCGGCTATGCCTCCGCCGCAAAATATATCGCTACAAGCTGCATGGAGGTCTATCAGGACGCGCGGGTGTATGATACCGGCATGATCTGCGTGATCGAGATCATGGGGCGGCACGCAGGGTGGCTGACCGCCGCCGCCGCGCTTGCTTCCGAGTACGGCGCGGGTCCCGACCTCATCTATCTGCCTGAGCGCGACTTTGATATGGACAGGTTCCTCGCTGACGTTGAGCGCGTCTATAAGGAGCGGGGCAACTGCATGGTCGCGGTCTCCGAGGGCATCCATTATGCCGACGGCAGCTTCGTTTCCGAGGCTAAGGCCAGCGCGACGGACGGCTTCGGTCACGCGCAGCTCGGCGGTCTTGCCGCCCGGCTTACCGATGCGGTGAAGCAGCGCACGGGCGCGAAGGTCCGCGGCATCGAGCTGTCGCTGCTCCAGCGCTGCGGCGCGCACCTTGCGAGCGAGACGGATATCGAGGAGGCTGTTATGGCCGGTCGCGCCGCCGTGGAAAACGCCGTCTCCGGCATCACGGATAAGATGGTCGCTTTCGAGCGCGGCACGGTGAACGGTCACTACGCCTGCAAGACAAAGCTCCTTCCGCTCACCGAGGTCGCCAACACCGAAAAGAAGGTGCCGCAGGAATGGATCAACGCGGATGGCAACGGCGTGACGCATGACTTCATCGACTATGCCCTGCCCCTCATTCAGGGTGAGCCGAAGCTTCCCAAGGAGGATTCCCTCCCCCGCTTTGCAAGGCTCAAAAAGGTGCTGGCGAAGTAAACGCACATACGGAAAAAGGAACCGATCGAAGAGATTGGTTCCTTTTTTTCATCGGTCCTCCGGGTCATAGACAAGCCATTCAAAGCTCTCCATCGCAAGCGGCAGTTCCTCGCTTTCCCATTCGCGCACGTCCCGCTCCACATCATAGCGCTCGTATTTCAGCACGAACACGCCGCGCTCCGCGTCATACTCCTCCAGCCGCTGCTGCTCCCCCAGCGGACCGGCGCGCTGAAAAAGCGCCTCTGTGTCCCAGGAAAGCCGCCCCTCCTCCGACACACTGCTCTCCGCGTTCCAGCGGAACGCCAGAACACGGTCCACACCGGAGCCGGCATAGCTCACGCGTGTGAGAAGCTCACTGCGCCCATCGCCGTTGAGATCGACGGGGACCGCATAATTGTAATCGTCGTCCGGTCCGAAGGAGAGCCCGAAGCTATCGGCAACGTTCACAGGCGTTCCGCCGCCGGTCAGTGCATAAAAGATCCTTTGCAGCTGGGATGCGTCGTTGACCGTCGTGACCTCGAAGCCCGGAAAGCCGAGAAGGTCATCCACCGCCGTCAGAGAAAAGCTCGACGACGCATCGCGCTTGCCAAGAGAAATGCTGTCACCGTCAAACTGCACACCGTCCGCATCGGACAGCGTATAGTGCGTAAGGCCCTCGGCGTCCGGTGCGGATACCGTCAGCGTCACCGTCCGGCTGTCGATCTCCGCAGTGAGCGTGAGCAGCGCCGCACCCTGCTGTGCCGCTTTATCGGCGGTGCAGCCTGCGAAAACGGCGCAGGCGGAAACGGCGAATGTCAGCAGCGGGACGGCAAACCTTCGTTTTATGCATCGTCCCTCCTTTTCTTTTGTTATGTAAACAGCTTAACAGGTGCAAGCGCAAAAGGCAAGTTACAAAAGGGTGACAGAAAAGCTTCCCTTTCGCAAATATCATTAAGCCGAGGACCGGGGCGTTTCGCCCCGGTCCTTGGCTTTTTCCTGACAGGTTATGTAAAACAGCCTGTTTTTTAATGTTATGGGAAGGCGCTCCGCTTAGTGATATCGGCGCTCCCACCGTCCTTTTTCATTTTACAGGATAATGCAGATCAGGCCGCCGCTTCCCTCGTTGATAATACGCTCGAGCGTTTGACGGAGCTTCTGCCTCGCATCGTCCGGCATGCGTTTGAGCTTTGCCTGAAGGTCTTCGTTGACGATCTCGTGAAAGCTGCGGCCGAATATGTTCGACTGCCAGATCTTGGCGGTATCTCCCTCGAACTCCTGAAG
>CAKTJA010000175.1 GCA_934567115.1 uncultured Oscillospiraceae bacterium | reverse complement strand
ATTTTTCTCTGGTCATGTTGAAATTTCTCCCTTGATTTCGCAGAGGGGGCCGTGGTACAATGACCTTGACCCCCTCCGGGGTTGTTGTGGCTCCGTGTCCTCTTGCTTTGGTCGGCTGGGACATGGGGCCTTTTTCATGCAATGCAGAACCGGCGGGAAGTAGTCGAGCGGGTGAACTGCTCCGCCAGATCAGGCAGAGCCTTTTTCAATGCGCTGGCATCAAGCCGGGAAGAAGTCACGGCCTTGTAAGTCACCTTCCAATCCGTGCCGCTGATGGTGTCCACGCCCTCCGCGTCCATGTGGGCCTTGATGCTGTCTTGGATGCTCTCAATCTCTCCGGCCAGCTCGTCCGCCATCCGGCGCAGCTCCCGCAGTTCCTTGATCTTGCTGTCCATTTCGTTGATGCTCATTGTCGTTACCTCCGTTTTGTTTTGAGCGGGGCCGGGGCGTGAGTCCGTTTCATGCCGCTGGCTTACTCGGGGAATGCGTTTCCCGGCCCGCTCGCTTGCTTGGGATCAGGGGCGTGAGTCCGTTTCGCGTCCTGCCTAATCCGGGAATGCGTTTCCCTGTTCCCTTGCTGTGATATCATAATAGCACTGTTTACCGTGTATTTCAATTGATGATTTATACAATGTTTACCGTACATATTCGGCAATATTGCACGGTTGACAGTGTTGCGGGCGTCTGCTATAATGCGGATAGTGGAAAAGGGCCTTTTTATCGGCCGATCCCCGGAAAGGACGGTGAAATTATGGCGATATCAGACGCAAAGAGAAAAGCAAATGCAAAGTGGGATAGCGAGAACATGGCAACGCTGGCTTGCAAAGTCAAGAAAGAACAGGCCACGCAGTTCCGGGCGTATTGTTCCGCAAAGGGTGAAACGGTCAATGCTGTATTGCAAGGCTATGTGCTGTCTTGTGTGGGAGAAGCCCCAGAAACGCCGCAGAACGCACGGCAAGGGCCGGGGTATAACCTTACACCCTCCGCAATCAAAACGGCGCAGGACGCGGCGGAGAAGGCCGGGGAAACGGTTCCCGCGTTTGTCGAGCGGGCGGTGGAGACACAAGCGAAGCGGGACAACTCCGCGCGGCGGCTGCTCCGGCCAAAAGAAAAAGCCCCGGACGAATCCGGGACTTGACAGAGCGGGGCCAGCCGCCTATAATGAGTATAGAAAAGGGCGCTGCGACAAGCGGTTAGTCCGTCAGTAATTCGATTTCATGAAAGAAACCGTCACTTGGCAGAGTGGCGGTTTCTGCTTTTTACGATGATCGTAACGGTAAACCGTCCGATATGTAACGTAATCCGCATAGCGTCACCCCCTTCCGGGGTTTGTGACTAACCGCCTGCCGTTCGTGCAGCGCCCCGCCCATAATGGGCTAATGACAAGATAGCATAAAGCCTGACAAAATGCAAGAGAAAGCCGGGGGGTTTATCCCCCGGCGTTCTTATTTGCAGGCCCTCTGCTGACGTTTACGGCATTTGGGTATATCGGTGTATTCCCAGCACGGCGAAGCGCCGCAAATGGCCTTAAAATCCTAATATAGGCAATCAATCCAGAATTGGATGCATCTACATTCTGCCTTACACCAGCAGCACCGGCTTACCGGCGGCCTGCGTGATCGCGTTGATGTGCTTGATCTGGTTCCGGGCGATCTGCTTCCCATCAAGGTAAAGCTTCACTTCGATGGGCTGGCCTTCGCCGCCAGCTTCCCGCAGCGCTTCCAAAACGGCCTGGATGATGAAGCCATGCCAACGGCGATACACAGGAGTTTACCGATGCCGAAGCCTTTCTCAAGTGTGTGCGGGAGGAACTTCCGTATCGCCCCACCACAGGCTTCCGTTACGAAGTGCTGACCGACGACCCCACCGTTCGCAAGGCGGTGGATGACATCGTCTTCGACTTCTACGGCGAGGAGAATCCCCGCCGGTTGGAGAAATATCAAAAAGCGCCCGATCAGGGTATGACAATGGGAGGAATGTGAGTATGGACAGAAAAATAGTGAATTTTATCAAGGAGCAGTATCCCCCCGGCACCCGCATCCGGCTCAATTCGATGGAAGACCCTTATCATCCCATTCTTCCCGGCACGGAGGGCGAAGTGGACTTCGTGGACGATAAGGGGCAAATTTTCATGAAATGGGACAACGGCCGCACGCTGCCGCTCGCCCCCGGCGAGGACAGCTTCACCGTACTGCCGCCCAAGCTGACCACGCTCAAGCTGTATATGCCCCTGACCGCCGATCTCTATGAGCGGAACGAGTACGGCGATCTCGATGACAGCAGCACATTGCTGGAGGGCCGTGAGCTGCGCGGCTATCAGGATCAGATCACGGCGGCACTGGTGAAAAACCGGATGCCGGAGGAAACCGAGCGCGGCATCATGCATTGGTATGATGAGGGCGACAGTGTCAATCGCAAGGTCCACTCTGCCGTCTTCGCCGTGGAGGTGCGTGACCGGCAGCTCTGGGGCGTGGCGGAATGCCGCGTCGCCGGAGAATTGTCGGACACAGAAATGGATACTTTGAAAGAGTTTATCACCGGACAGGCTTCTGACGGCTGGGGCGAGGGCTTTGAGCAGCGGGATATCCTTGTGGATGGCGGAAGTGAGCTGTATGTCCACCTTTGGAATTCGGACGAGTGGAGCATCCAAACGGAACAGGAATTGTTCGCCCCCAAGCTGGCGGATGGACTGCCGGAGCTGTGCTTCTCCACCCTCCCCGGCACCGGCGAGCTCATCTGCATCAAGCGCGGTGAAAGCGGCTACTACCCCAGCGATTGGAACACAAACGATCCCGCGCATAACCGTGAGATAGCGGACTATAACAACGAGCGGCTTGGCGTTACCCCCGCGCAGGAGAAAGCCATGAAAACGGGTTCCATGTTCGGCTGGGGCGTCCCCGGCGCAGA
>CAKTJA010000174.1 GCA_934567115.1 uncultured Oscillospiraceae bacterium | reverse complement strand
GCTGACCACCGACCAGAGCGCGCATACCACGCAGCATGAGTGCTCCGCGCTGCTGGGCGTGGACTTCGACCACTGCCTTGTTGAAAATCAGCTTGTCGGCGGCGGCTTCGGCGGCAAGGAGGATATGTCCGTGCAGCACCACGCGGCCCTCATCGCGTATCTTGCCCGCGTGCCGGTGAAGGTCAAGCTCACGCGCGCGGAGTCGCTGCTGATCCATCCGAAGCGCCACACGATGAAGATGGATTTCACGATGGGCTGCGATGAAAACGGCATTATTCAGGGCGTCAAGGCGCAGGTCGTGTCGGATACCGGCGCGTTCGCCTCGCTGGGCGGCCCGGTGCTCGAGCGCGCCTGTACGCATGCGGCCGGTCCCTACGCCTATGAGAATTTCGAGATCGAGGGATGGGCATACTATACGAACAATCCGCCGGCCGGCGCGTTCCGCGGCTTCGGCGTTACGCAGACCTGCTTTGCGACGGAGAGTCTGCTCAACCGCATGGCCGATCTGATCGGCATTTCTCCGTGGGAGATCCGCTACAGGAACGCCATCCGCCCGGGGCAGGTCCTTCCGAACGGACAGATCGTCGGTCCGGAAACGGGACTTGCGGAGACGCTGGAGGCTGTCAAGCCCTATTATGACGAGGCGGTGAAGAACGGCGATCCGGTCGGCCTTGCCTGTGCGATGAAGAACGCCGGCGTCGGCGTCGGTCTGCCCGACTGGGGACGCTGCAAGCTTATCGTCGAGGACGACGCGAAGATTCATATCTACAGCGGCGCGTCCTGCATCGGACAGGGGCTTGGCACGGTGCTTGTGCAGATGATCGTGACGAACGCCGGCGTGAGCCGGGACGAGATCGTATACGAGCGCAGCAACACGTGGATCGCGCCGGATTCGGGCGACACCTCCGGCTCCCGTCAGACGCTTGTTACGGGCGAGGCATGCCGCCGCGCCTGTGAGAAGCTGGTCGAGGCGATGAAAGGGAAAACCCTTGCGGAGCTGCGTGGGCAGGAGTTTTACGGCGAGTATCTTGCCAAGACGGACAAGCTCGGCGCAGAGGTGCCGAACCCGGTCAGCCATGTGGCGTACGGCTACGCCACGCAGCTGTGCATTCTCGACCGGGAGACCGGACGGATCAAGCAGATGGTCGCGGCGCACGACGTCGGCAAGGCCATCAACCCGCTCTCATGCGAGGGACAGATCGAGGGCGGCGTGGTGATGAGCATGGGCTACGCGCTGACGGAGAGATACCCGATCGACGAAAACTGCTGCCCGACGGCAAAATACGGTACGCTGGGACTGTTCCGCGCGAACCAGATCCCCGATATCAAGGCGATCGTGATCGACAAGCCCGGACTTCCGCTGGCAAACGGAGCCATCGGCATCGGCGAGATCACCTCGATCCCGACGGCACCCGCGATCGCGGATGCGTACCGCCGTCTTGACGGACAGGAGCGCAACACGCTCCCGTTGGAAAACACGCCGTACGAACGTAAGTAAGGGGAGTTGAAATGCCGGATAACAGGGCGAACAGGCGGAAAGTGCTTATCCTTTACACTGGCGGAACCATCGGAATGACGAGAAGTGCAAACGGCTATGCGCCGCAGAGCGGACGCTTTCGCGCGGCGCTCGACGAGATATCCGATCTCAAGTCTCCGGAGCTTCCGGAGTGGGAGCTTGTCGAGCTTGAGCCGCTGCTTGATTCGTCGAATATGACGGTGCGTGAGTGGAACGGGATCGCCCGCGCCGTGGCGGAGAGCTACGACCGCTACGACGGCTTTGTCATTCTTCACGGCACGGACACGATGGCGTATACCGCCAGCGCGCTCTCCTTCATGCTCGGCGGACTTGGCAAGCCCGTTGTTCTCACCGGCTCTCAGATCCCGCTGTGCGAGGTGCGTTCCGACGGACGTGACAACATCATCACCTCGCTGCTGATCGCGGGGGACGGGAGGGTTCCGGAGGTCTGCCTGTACTTCGGCGGAAAGCTGCTGCGCGGCAACCGTGCGACAAAGTTCTCCGCCGACGGACTGATCGCCTTCATCTCGCCCAATTATCCGTACCTTGCCGAGGCCGGCATCAGCATCCGATACAACGAAAACGCCCTCCTGCCAAAGCGGGAGGGCGCGTTGAGCTTACAGCTGCTGGAGAATATTCCCATCGGCGTGCTGAAGGTGTTTCCGGGCATCCAATTTTCGATATTTGAGCAGATCATGACCGAGCGGCTGCGCGGGATCGTGATCGAGACGTTCGGCGCCGGCAACATTCCGGGCAGCGGGGACGCGCTGCTGCCGATCATCGAGAAGGCGTTCCGCAACGGAACGGTGCTGACCGTGTGCTCGCAGTGCCCGCAGGGGGCGGTGGCGCTCGGCGCGTATGAGACGTCCGGGGCGCTCAAGCGCGCGGGCGCGGTCAGCGGACTTGACATGACCACGGAGGCGGCGGTCGCCAAGCTGTATTATCTGTTTTCCTGCGGCTGCGACAAGGAGACCGTGAAGCGCAAGATGGAGGAAAACCTTTGCGGAGAGGTCACGCCGCAGCAGACCTAAGCAAGATCCGCCTTCAGCTCCTGAAGCGCTGCGGGCGTGTCTACATCGCGCAACTCGCTGGGGGGGACCTCAAAAAGCAGAAGGTCCTCCTCGTGCCGACGGATCACGGTGTTTCCGCCGCAGTCGCCCTCAAGCGCGGTCAGCTCCGGAAAGAAGCGGGAGGGGAAGATGCAGGGGTTTCCGCGTACGCCGCCGTGCCCCATCCCGACGATCTTATCCGGGTGGGCGCGAAAAAAATCGACCTCCGCGCTGACGCTTTCCCGCCGAAGCAGGGGCTGATCGGCCACCTGATAGAGGATCGCGTCGCATCCCGCCATCTGCTCGGTGCCGAGCTTGATGGTATGGCTCGCGCCCCATTCGGGGAAGGGATTGAC
>CAKTJA010000173.1 GCA_934567115.1 uncultured Oscillospiraceae bacterium | reverse complement strand
ACACAGCCCGCGCCGCAGTCGCTATTGCTTTTGCCGGAAATATAGACTATAATATCTCCCAAAGGCTTTTGGGCGCGGAGCACGGCGGCGGCCGGCTCCCTGCGGAAGAGGTGCTTATGGAAAAGAGCGGGCGTATCGAGCTGATGGACGCGCTGCGCGGTCTGGCCGTGTGCCTGATGGTGCTGCATCATTTTCTCTACGATCTGTGCGCCTTTCTCGGCGCGCCGTGGGTGCTGTTCACCAATCCGGTGTTCGACGTACTGCACTACATCTTTGCGGGGCTGTTTATTTTCCTCTCCGGGGTCAGCCCCGATTTTTCGCGCAGCAATTTCAAACGCGGCGTGAAGGCCATGGTTCTTGCCATGGGGATCACGCTTGTGACATGGCTCATGGGGATGACCGTTGTGTTCGGCGTGCTGCACCTGCTGGCAAGCTGCATGCTGCTGTTCGCGCTTACGCGCCGCTTCTGGGAGAAGCTTCCCGCTTTCGTGGTTCCCGCGCTGTCTGCCGCGCTCGTTGTGCTTACGGCGCGCTGCGCGAACGGGGTGCCGACGCAGACGCCGCATCTGTGGATATTCGGCTTTACCACGCCCGACTTTGCCTCGTCGGACTATTTCCCGTTGCTGCCGTGGTTTTTCGTGTTTCTTTTCGGCACATGGGCGGGACGCTACGTCAGGGCGGGGCGGCTGCCCGACTGGTTTTACAGGGCGAAAGCGCCGCGCCTCGCGCTTGTCGGGCGGCATGCGCTGCCTGTTTACGTGCTGCACCAGCCGGTGCTTTACGGCATTACGATGCTGCTCGGTCTGTTTATTCGGTAGGGGAGATGTCCATGTATTACGGAGAGATCAAAAACTGTGATATCGCCAACGGGGAGGGCGTGCGCGTAACGCTCTTCGTTTCCGGCTGCACCAACCATTGCGAGCGCTGCTTCCAGCCCCAGACCTGGGACTTTCAATACGGCAGGCCCTTTACCCGCGAAACGGAGGATGAGCTGCTCGCGATGCTGTCCCCCGGCTACATCAACGGCCTGACCCTGCTCGGCGGAGAGCCGTTCGAGCCGGACAACCAGCGCGCGCTGCTCCCTTTTCTGCGGCGTGTGCGCGCGCTCTGCCCCGGGAAGACCGTGTGGGCGTTCACCGGCTTTACATGGGAACAGCTGCATGAGGAAGGCTCGCACCCGCGCTGCGAGGCGACGGACCCCATGCTTGCGCTGATCGACGTGCTCATAGACGGGCGCTATGTCGACGCGCTGCACGATATCTCGCTGCGCTGGAGGGGTTCGTCCAACCAGCGCATTCTCGACGTGAAGGAATCGCTTGCCGCCGGGTACGCCGTGCCGTGGACGGAGCGCGTTCCTTCCGCGCGGGGGAGCGGACCGGCATAGGGCGGCTTTCCGCACGCTTACCCATCCCCCCGACCGCCGCAGAGAGGGGGGGCGGCCCGAGACATGCGGCAGAACGGAGTATGAAAAAATGGCACAGGTTCAGATCAAAAAGCTCGATCCCCGCGCGGTCATCCCGACCTCCGGCTCGGCGCACGCGGCGGGATACGACCTCTACGCCTGTCTTGACGGCGACGGCGAGGTCACGATCCCTCCGCACCATACAATAATGATACCGACCGGCGTTGCCTTCGCGCTTCCGGAGGGGACCTTCGGCGGCGTGTTTGCCCGCAGCGGGCTTGCCAGCAGCAGCGGCCTTCGGCCCGCGAACTGCGTCGGCGTTTTTGACAGCGACTATCGCGGGGAGTGTCTGGTCGCCCTGCACAACGACGGAGAGACGCCGCGCACCGTGCATACGGGGGACCGCATCGCGCAGCTTGTGCTGCTCCCGTATCTTCCCATCGAATTTACCGAGACGGATGAGCTTCCGGAGACGGTTCGCGGCGCGAACGGCTTCGGCTCGACCGGGGTATAGATCTGCCGCGCGTGCGCGCGGGGAAAGGAATTGCTTTATGGAAAGGGTCGCTCTTGTTACCGGGGCGTCGCGCGGGATCGGACGCGCCGTTGCGGCGCAGCTTGCCCGTGAGGGCTGTGCCGTCGGGGTGAATTATTATGAGCGCCGCGACAGGGCGGAGGAGCTTGTTGCGCTTCTTGAGCGGGAGGGCTGCCGCGCCATGGCGGTGCAGGCGGACGTTTCCGTGCGCGCGGAGGTCAACGCCATGGTCGAGGCGGTCGAAAGGGCCTTCGGCCCCATCACGCTTCTGGTGAACAACGCCGGCGTTGCCGGTCAGGCACTTTTTCAGGACGTGTCCGACGAGCTGTGGGAGCGGTATTTTGCCGTCAATCTCAACGGCGCGCGCAACACGATACAGGCGGTCCTGCCGCAGATGCTGCATGAAAAGCGCGGCGCGATCGTCAACGTTTCCTCCATCTGGGGGCAGCGCGGCGCGTCCTGCGAGGTGACGTATTCCTGTACGAAGCACGCGCTGATCGGGCTTACGCGCTCCCTTGCGATGGAGCTTGCGCCGAGTGGGATACGGGTCAACTGTGTAGCGCCCGGCGTTATTGATACGGACATGGTCAAGGTGCTCGGAGACGAAACGCTTCGCGCGCTTGCGGAGCAGACGCCGCTTGGCCGCCTCGGCACGCCGGAGGATGTTGCGCACGCCGTCTGTTTTCTCGCGTCGGAGTCGGCGTCGTTCATCACCGGTCAGGTGCTGACGGTGGACGGCGCGTTCGCCGGCTGACCCGGCAGGGGCGTGTGGGAAGCGGTTCTGCGCGCAGTCTTTGTCCGATTTTCGGGATTTGAATTTTTTTCGCGGAAATTTTCGAAATAATGCTTGACAGGGTGCGCCTTATGTGCTATACTCCGTATTGTTCCGAACGCGAAAGAGTTCGAATCGCGCTTCAGAGGTCCGCTTAGAGTGATAAGTGCCTCCGCGCTAATTGAATAAGAAGTTACTCAGCGCACCCCTTATATGGGGGTTTAGCTCAGCTGGGAGAGCGCTTG
>CAKTJA010000172.1 GCA_934567115.1 uncultured Oscillospiraceae bacterium | reverse complement strand
GCCCGCGCGGCAAAGGGGCGCGGCGTGATGGAGTTCGGCTCCCGCCGCGCACAGGGAACGGCGGCCGCCGTCGTCGGCGCCCGCGCAGCCTACATCGGCGGCTGCATCGGGACCGCGTGCACCGTTACGGACGAGCTGTACGGCGTGCCGGCGCTCGGCACCATGGCGCACGCGTGGGTGCAGATGTTCGACACGGAGTACGACGCGTTTAAGACCTACTGCGAGCTGTACCCGCAGAACGTCGTGCTGCTGGTGGACACCTACGATACGCTGCATTCCGGCGTTCCGAACGCTATCCGCGCGTTTAACGAGGTGCTGCGTCCGCGCGGCATTACAAAGTGCGGCATTCGGCTCGACAGCGGCGACATCGCCTATCTCAGCCGCGAGGCGCGCAAGCTGCTCGACGCTGCCGGCTGGGAGACGGCGACCATTACGGTGTCCAATTCGCTGGACGAGTATCTGATCCGCGACATGTGGATGCAGGACGCGAAGATCGACGCGTTCGGCGTGGGCGAACGGCTGATCACCGCGCGCAGCGAGCCGGTGTTCGGCGGCGTTTACAAGCTTGTCGCCGTGGAGGATGAGAACGGAACGGTGATCCCCAAGATCAAGATCAGCGAGAACGTGGGCAAGATCACAACGCCGCACTTCAAGAAGCTTTACCGGTTTTATGGACGCGACACGGGCAAGGCGATCGCGGATTACATCTGCGTGTACGACGAGACCGTGGACGACAGCGGCAAGCTGACGATCTTCGACCCGGAGGCGACGTGGAAGCGCAAGGAGGTCTACGACTTTTCCGCGCGCGAGCTGCTCGTTCCCATCTTTAAAAACGGGGAGCTTGTTTACGACCGCCCCTCGCTTGAGGAGGTGCGGAGCTATTGCGCCGAGCAGGTCAATACGCTGTGGGACGAGGTCAAGCGCTTTGACAATCCGCACAGATATTATGTTGACCTTTCGCAGAAGCTTTACGATATCAAGCAGCGGCTGCTGACGGAGAACAGCGGAAAATGACCGGGAAAAAGGAGGCGGCGGCATGAGAAAGCTCCGGGGACTTCAGCAGAGGGGAGAGCGGCGCATCGCAGCGGCGCTGCGGATCCTGCTGGTTGCCGTTCTGCTGCTTTTGCAGATCGCGTTCGTGATCCTGCTGGCCCGCTATCTCAAGGACCATTTTGCCGCGATCTACGGCGCGCTGGAGCTGCTGGCGCTGCTTACGGCGCTGCACATTTACAATAAGCCCGGGGACCTGTCCTACCGCGTGGCGTGGATCATTCCGGTCCTTTTCATGCCGGTGGTCGGCCTGATCCTGTACTGTCTGTGGGGCGGCGATACGCAGCGAAAGCGATTGGCCGGGCGGATCTCGAGGCCTCCGGAGGAGCCGGAGAGCGTGCGTGCGCGCAGCGGGATGAACGCCGACCGGCTGCTGCGCACGCTGCCGAACTGGGCGCGGACGTCGCAGTATCTGCGCCGCCGGGGCTTCCTGCTCTATCGGAACACAAGGGTCGTTTATTTTCCGGAGGGCCGCCTTCTGTTGGAGGATATCCTTGCGCGGATCCGCGCGGCAGAGCGGTTCGTCTTTCTGGAGTACTTCATTCTTGCTGAGGGCGAGATATGGAATAAGATGAGCGAGGCGCTGTGCGAGCGCGCGGACCATGGCGTTGAGGTCAGGATCATCTTTGACGATTTCGGGAACATCAAGCGCTTCAGCGCGCAGAGCCTTGAGACGCTGCGCGCGCACGGGATCGAGGTGATCGTCTTCAATCCCGTGCATGAATACGTCAACCGGCTTTATTTCAACTACCGCGATCACCGCAAGATCGCCGTGATCGACGGCGACTTCGCGTACACCGGCGGCGCGAACGTTGCCGACGAATACGCGAACATCGTCAACCGCTTCGGCTACTGGAAGGACAGCGGCATACTGCTTGAGGGCGAGGGTGCGTGGGGGCTTACGTCGGCCTTCCTCCAGATGTGGGGTTTTCTCGACGGCGCGGAGCATGAGGAGCCGGATTATTACCGCCCGCACGCCTCGATCGAGACGGAGGGCTTCTGCCAGCCGTTTCTCGACGGTCCGCAGAACAATCCCGACAATCCCGCCGAGGATACGTTCCTACAGATGATCTCCGGTGCGCGGCGGTTCCTGTATATCACGACGCCGTACTTTATCCCGGATGAGAATATCATGCGCGCGCTGTGCATCGCCGGCGACGGCGGCGTAGACGTGCGCCTGATGCTTCCCGGCACGCCGGATCACTGGTATGCCGACACGGTGGCCGAGTCCTATTTCGGCGACCTTCTCGCGCATCATGTGAAGGTCTACCGCTATACGCCCGGCTTCCTGCACGCGAAGAGCGTCATGGTGGACCGGGAGGCCGCCTTTGTCGGCTCGGTCAACATGGACTACCGCAGCTTCGAGCTGCACTATGAGTGCGGCGTGATGCTCTACGGCGTCGGCGCGGTGGAGGCGCTGTTGGAGGATATGGACGGCATTCTGGCGCAGAGCCGCGAGGTCACTCTGGAGGAGTGGCGGCGCAGAAGCTGGCTGCGCAGACTGTTTGAGCCGATCCTGCGGCTTTTCTCCATCTGGATGTAACGGGGGAGGACAGCGCTGCCGGGAGATGAGAGGGCCGCCGAAAAAAATTGCTCCGGCGATAAAAAAAGAATGGACAAGTCAAAAAAATCGTAGTATACTCCTTCCAACGATATTAAGCTCGTTTAAGCCTGATATTGCGTGACCTTATGATAAAGTGATGAAAGGGAGGAAAAGACGATGGCTTACAAGGAAAGCTATGCCGGCAAGATCAACCGCAAGCTCAACAAAAAGCATCATGTGGTAGAGGTGGCGGCAGGCCGGCAGAAGGCGGAGCTGGTGCTTAAAAACGCGACCTATGTCAACGTCTTCTGCAATCAGCTCAGCCATGGTGACATCGCCGTTGCCGAGGGGCTGATCGCGGGCATGGGCGAGCATTACGAGGG
>CAKTJA010000171.1 GCA_934567115.1 uncultured Oscillospiraceae bacterium | reverse complement strand
GTCTGGAGGCGCAGCTCGGTGAAATGAAGGAGATCCGCGCGAAGCTTGAGAAGTTCAAGGAGGAGGCCTCCCTCGGCGAGGCGCGCGGCTTCCTCACCGCCGCAAAGACGGTCGGCGGGCTGAAGGTTGTCACCGCACAGCGCGACGGTCTTGACGCGAACGCGCTGCGCAGACTCGGCGACTTCATGCGCGACAAGGCGCCCGACGTTGTCGGCGTCATCGCGGCGGTCAACGAGGGGAAGGTCACGCTGCTGGCCGTGTGCGGGAAGGACGCCGTTGCGAGGGGCGTCAAGGCCGGCGACATCATCAAAACGATCGCGCCGATCTGCGGCGGAAAAGGCGGCGGAAAGCCGGATTCCGCCATGGGCGGCGGCACGGAGGTAAGCAAGGTCGACGACGCGCTTGCCGCTGTGGACGATTACGTTGCGAAGGTGATCGGCTGATGCTGCCGAAGGACCCTGTGATGCTCATGAGCTTTTGCAACGCGCGGCTGCGGGATGAGTATGAAAGCCTTGACGAGCTTTGCGCCGCGCTGGATGTGGACAGGGATGAGCTTTGCGCCAGACTGGGCGCTGCCGGTTATCAATACAATTCCGGGCGGAATCAATTCGCCTGAAAGGAGAGCTTCCATGAAAAACGATTGTCTGTTCTGCGCCATCGCGGCGGGGGAGATCCCGTCGAGCAAGGTGTATGAGGATGAGGTGTGCTGCGCGTTCAACGATATCGAGCCGCAGGCTCCCACGCATTTTCTTGTGATACCGAAGGCGCACATCGCGTCCGTCGCCGGCGTCAACGGGGAAAACAGCGCCGTCGTCGCGCACATGTTCGAGGTCATCGCCGCAGTGACAGCGAAAATGGGGATCGAGAGCTACCGCGTGGTCTCCAACATCGGGGAGCAGGCCGGTCAGAGCGTGCCGCATCTGCACTTCCATGTGCTTGCGGGGCGGGATATGACGTGGCCTCCGGGCTGATGCGCGCGGATCGCTGAGGAAATGTAAACAGAAAAAGGGGGATATCTCTGCCGCAGTGAGGCAGAGGTATCCCCCTTTAGAGCCGGGCCGGGGACGCAGCGTTTTCTGAGCATGCGCCTTTTTGCTGTGCCGCGCAGCTTGCGGTCCGGTCCGTGTGCCGTTTGGCACAGGCGGCTTGCACCTTCGAGGAAAAACGCCTTATTGAACATGGCCCCGAATGGGCACATTAGGAGCGGATAAATGTTTCCGTTTGGTAACATCTGCTTGAGGTGATGCACATGGAGATCAAGCGTATGCGCGACCTGCGGGAGGACCACGACAAAACCCAGCAGGAGATCGCGGAGCTTTTGAATATGCACCGCAGCGTGTACCGCCGCTATGAGAGCGGAGAGCGCGAAACGCCCTCGTGGGTGATCGTCAAGCTTGCGCAATATTACAATGTGAGCGCCGATTACCTCCTCGGGCTGAGGGACGAGCCGTGAAGCGCCCGCTTGCCGTCTTCTGCGCGGCCTTTGCCGCCGGCTGTGCGTTGGCGCAGTATGCGCTTGCGGCGGAGCTTCTGCCGGTCGCGGCTTTTGCCGTGCTCGCGGCGGGGGCGCTCGGCTTTTTTGCGCGCGCCGGTCGGAGAACGCGTATTTTCCTCCCGGCGCTGGGGATGGCCTGTGCGCTGCTTTACAGCGCGGCCTATCTTCACTTTGTCAGCGCGCCGAACGAGGCGCTTTCCGGTACGACCGACGACGCGGTAATGGAGCTTTGCGGCTACGCGGTGGAGACGGACTACGGTGCGAAAGCGACGGTCCGCGTCCTTGGGAGCGGGCTTCACGGCAAGGCTATCTACTACGGGGACGCGTCGCTGCTTGCGCTCGAGCCGGGCAGCCGCGTGAGAGATACGGTGCGCTTTAACAGCGCGTCCGATCCGTCCGGGTCGGGCGAGACGCTGCGCAGCTTTACCTCTAAGGGCGTGTTTCTCCTGCTCTACAGCAGGGGCGAACCGTCGTATGAGAGCGGCCGGGCCGGCGCGCTTCGCTACGCCCCGCAGCGCATGGCCCGCAGGATCGGGGAGACGATCGGGCGCGGCTGCGGCGAACGGGAGGCGGGCTTTCTGCGCGCGCTGCTGCTTGGCGACAAGCGGTATCTGGACGAGGAGGACGCGGTAAATCTTTCGGAGGCGGGCGTTTACCACATCACTGCGGTTTCCGGACTGCACTGCATGTTTCTGGTCGAGCTGACGGACCTCCTGCTGCGGACGAGACGCCGCCGTCTGCGCTGCGCGGTGACGCTTCCGCTGCTGTTTTTCTATGCGGCGGCGGCCGGCGCTTCGCCGAGCATTCTGCGTGCCTGTATCATGATCTCGATGACGCAGGTCGCGCCGCTGTTCGAAAGGGAGAGCGACCCGCCGACCGCGCTCTCTTTTGCGCTGGGGCTGATCCTGCTGGGGAACCCCTGCGCGATCGCGAGCGTCAGCTTGCAGCTCTCCTTTTCCGCCGTTGCGGGAATGGTATGGCTCACGCCGAGGCTGATGCGGCGCATTGACGCGCACGGCTTCGGGCGGGCGGCGCGCTTCGTGCTTGCCTCCTTTGCCGCGACGCTTGGCGCGCTGGTGTTCTCCACACCTGTGAGCGCGTGGTATTTCCGGTTCTTTTCGATCGTTTCCTTCGTTGGGAACCTTCTGTGCCTCGGCGTGGTGAGCCTGATTTTTGCCGTGGGGCTTTCCGGGGCGCTGGCGGCGCTTCTGCTTGCGCCGGTCGGTCCGGTCGTCTTCGCCGTGCTGACGCCCCTGATCCGCTATGTGCTGCTGGTCGCGCAGCTGCTCGAGGGGCTGCCGCTCCACGCGATCTATTTCAATACGGACGTTTCCGTGCTGTGGCTGCTGTATGTCTACGCGGTCTTCGCCGTGTGCCTTTTCGCGCGGCGCGGGAAGCGCCGCTGGTGGGCCGCGCTGGCGCTGGCGCTTTCGATGTACGCTGCGGCCGCATGGCTCAACACGCTGCAATACGACCGGGCGGAGCTGTACG
>CAKTJA010000170.1 GCA_934567115.1 uncultured Oscillospiraceae bacterium | reverse complement strand
GTATACATCAGCGATGTCGAGCTGACCATGACCGGCGGAAGCGTGACCGGCAATTATGTCCAAGGCTCCGGCAAAAACGAGGCGCAGGGCGGCGGCGTGTATTGCGCGGATAGCAGCAACCGCGAATTCACCGTCTCCGGGGCGGTGCGGATCGACAGCAACATAAAGCACAACGGAGCCAGCAACGTCTACCTGCCCGACGGGACCACGCTCAGCATCGGCGCGGGCGGCCTGTCGGACGGCGCGCGCATCGGCGTGACCACGGAGACCGCCGTTACCGGCTATCCCGGCGTAGACATTGCCCGGAACGCGTCGGCGGACGACGCGAAGTATTTCAGCGACGACCGCACGGGCATGCGCGGTGAGTACAACGGCGTTTACGACGGGCTGTATTTCGACAAGACGGAGCACAGCCACTGCCTGTGCGCGCAGGACCGGCGCACTGGAGAAGCGGGGCACAGCGGGGACTGCGGCGGAACGGAGGAGGTATGGCGGCCGATCCGCTCGCTGAATGAGCTGCGCAATGCGGTGGAAGGAAATTACTACCTCACCGACAACATCAAGGTCGATAAAGACAGTTCGAGCGGGGATTTCTGGAAGCTCGACAGAAATATCAAACTCTGTCTGAACGGCTACAGCATCTATCCCGATTCCGTGGGCGCCGGCGCGTCGTTCTCCCTCATCACCTTGGGCGACGGCATCGCCTTTACCCTGACCGACTGCGCGCCCGAGAGCGCCGCCGGCAGCATTACGGCGAAGGACACCGATATGGGACGCGGCGTGTATACAAACTCCGGAAGCAGCTTCGTGATGTATGGCGGCGTTATCCGTGATTTTGCGGAGGCCGGTGTGCAGGCGGGGGGAGACTTCCGGCTCTGCGGCGGCACGATCGAAAACAATTCGCAGTACGGCGTTCGCGTCTGGAGCACCGGAAATGCCGTCCTTTCCGGAGGTACGATCGAAAAGAATCCTCGGTTTGGCGTTTACAATCTGGGGGAGACGACCCTGAACGGGACCGTGAAGGTGATCAATAACGGCAGTGGCGGGACCGGCGGCTCGGATCAGAGCGGCGTATTCCACAACGGTGCGGCGCTCAGCCTCGGCGGCGGCGTGCAGATCACCGGCAATCTGGATCGGTCCGGTAAGCCCGGCAATCTCCGTCTGTACTACTACAAAACAGTCGCCCTCGCCGGCACACCGGACGCCGGTGCGCGCGTCGGCGTGACCACGGCGGAAGCTCCGAGGGAGGACGATCCGGTCTCTGTCAGTGGAGACGGCTATGCGGCGTGGGTGGAATCGGGCGTACTCCGTCCGGACGACGAGACCGCGTACCGCTTTGCGCTTGACGGCGCGGACGGCGTGGCGGTCGAGATCGTGAGCATCGCGCCGCCGGTCGAGCTTCGGATTGACGATTATTCGTCTGACGTTACCATGACGACCGGCGACGACGGCGTTTCGCTCTTCCTGTCCGCTTCGGCGAACGAGGCGTACGGGCTTACCTTCCAGTGGTATACGGGCGTAAGCGACGATCCCAACGGGAGCCTCACGCCCATTCCGGGCGCGGTGAGCAGCGTTTACGCCATCTCTCCCGACACGCAGCCGGGCGTCTACTACTTCTTCGGCGAGGCGGTCGCCAGCGACGCGAAGGGCGATCCGGCCGACAGCGTCAGGACCCCCGCCATCAAGCTCACCGTTCTCTCCGCTCCCGTGCCTCCTGTCGTACAGGAGTACACCGTGACCTTCCATCCCAACGGAGGCGGCGGCTCGATGCCCGCTGAAACCGTCCGCGAGGGCGATACCCTGACCCTTCCGGAGAACGCTTTCACCGCGCCCGCCGATAAGGAGTTTGACCGCTGGGCGGTCGGCGCTCTCACAGGCATGGCCGCCGCTCCCGGCGATGCTTACACCGTCACCGGCGACACCACGGTCTATGCCGTCTGGAAGGACCTTCCCGCCCCGCCCACGCCGACCCCGACTCCCGGTACCTCCGGAGGCGGCGGCTCCGGCTCCTCCGGAAGCTATCCTGTGACGGTGGCTGACGCTGAGAACGGCGTCGTGACCGTCAGCCCCGGGAGCGCCCGGAAGGGCGACGCCGTGACCGTCACGGTCAAGCCGAACAGCGGCTACATGCTCGATTCTCTGACCGTCACCGACAGCAGGGGCAATAAGCTGTCGCTTACGGATAAGGGCGGCGGCAGCTATACCTTCATCATGCCGGACGGCAGGGTCGAGGTCCGCGCCGCGTTTACCGAGGCGGTCGAGGCCGGTGCGTTCAGCGACGTGCCCGCCGGCGCATACTATTACGAAGCGGTCAAGTGGGCGCGGGAGAAGGGCATTACCGACGGCATCGGCAGCGGCCTCTTCGGGCCGAACGATCCCTGCACCCGCGCGCAGATCGTCACCTTCCTGTGGCGCGCGGCGGGCAGCCCGGAGCCGCAGAGCATGGCGGGCTTTACCGACGTGAGCGGCAGCAGCTTCTATGCGAAGGCGGTCGCGTGGGCCGTCGAAAACGGCGTGACGTTCGGAACGTCGGATACGACGTTCAGCCCGAATGAAGTCTGCACCCGCGCGCAGAGCGTTACCCTGATCTTCCGCGCGGCGGGAGTAGCGGTCTCGGGCGGCGGCTCTGTCTTCAACGATGTGGCGGCGAACGCCTATTACGCCGAGGCTGTAAAATGGGCGGCGGACAGCGGCGTGACCACCGGTACGGGCGACGGGAATTTCAGCCCCGACGAGGACTGCACCCGTGCGCAGATCGTGACGTTCCTGTGGCGTGCCTACAGCAAGTAAAAAACGGACCAATGCAGCGCGGCGCGGAGATTTCTCCGCGCCGCGCTTGAGGTTATACCGCAGTGTGTCAAAAGACCCGATCTCCGTTCTCTACCGGCTCCATCGGGGTGAGCAGTACCACGCCCTGCTTGGAATCGGTCCCCAGAATGCGGACCTCGCTTTTGACGCTGCCGACGAAGCGGGTACTGGGTGTGGCGT
>CAKTJA010000169.1 GCA_934567115.1 uncultured Oscillospiraceae bacterium | reverse complement strand
GATCAAGTCCAATCAAAGCCGTTCCGAACAGATTGCGCTGCGTCTGTCGAATTGAATGATAGCCGTTGTTGTTGAGAACGAACAACTTGACATTCAGGTGGTTATAGGAGATCGTTTCCAATTCCTGCACATTCATCATCAGACTTCCATCGCCATCCACGCAGATTACACGACCGCCATTTCTGGCCACAGAAGCCCCCACCGCAGCGGGCATACCATATCCCATAGCAGCACAGCCTGAGTTGGTAAACATCCTCTGCCCCTGCTTGACCTTTGCCCCTTGGAATGTCATCACACAGGCACTGCCATTGCCCAAGGTAAGCACATCATTTTCTTTCATGCAGCCAAACAGCTCGTCCACGAATACATAGGGATTTAGTTTATCTCTTCCATGATACTCCGGCAGGCATGCAGGATACTTCTCCACCATTCTACGGCACCACTTCACCCACGCCGTATGATGCTCCCGCACAGTGTAGTCCTGCTCAAGCAGCACTTCCAAAAACCGGCGCACATCCCCATGCACGACCATGTCCGGGCAGAATGTAGGCTTCTTCAGCTCCTCCGCATCAATGTCCACCATGATCTTGTAAGCGTTTTTCGCAAAATCGTGCTTGTTGTATGTGACCGTACGGATATTCATCCGACTTCCCAAAACCAACAGAAGGTCGCAGTTCTGAACAATGAAATTGCTGCCGCGCGTCCCCTCTCTACTGGGAGATCCCGCATAAAAGGCATTGTCGTATGCTACTAAATCGCCGCTGTTCCACGCAACGGAAACAGGAACTTGCAATTTATCAACGGCCTTCAAAAGCAGTTCATCCGCCCCCGACAGCCTGACGCCATAGCCGGCAAAAATCAGTGGCGCCTTTGCCATGGAAATTCTGTTTAAAACCTCATCCACAGTCTCTCTCTCAATGTCGGGAACCCGCGCTTCCGGCATTTCCGTCTCCGGATTGAAATGCTTTTGTATACTCAAATCAATCTGTGCCCCCTGAATGTCCAGAGGCACGTCGAGCCACACAGGGCCCTTTCGACCGTGATTAGCCAAATACCATGCCTTTTCCAAATGGTATGCGATCTTATCCTGCTCTGTGAGCATCGTGCAATACTTGGTCATATTCTCCACAGAGTGGATAATGTCAAACTCCTGATCCCCCAATTGACGGAGCTTCAACTCCGGAACAGCCCATAAGGTTGTCTCCCGTTTGACCTGACCAGATACTATAAACATGGGAATCGAATCCAGCCAGCCTCCCATTACTCCCGTAATGGCGTTTGTCCCGCCTGGGCCGCTTGTCACACATACACTTGCAATGCGTCCGGTCACTCGCGCATAAGCCTCTGCCGCAATTGAACAGCCCTGCTCATTATGGTTGTATATCGTACGCAGCTTTTTATGATGACCGAAAGCGTCATTCAGATGCATTGCACCACCGCCGGTGACCATAAAGTTATCCGTTACGCCGTGATCTACCAGAAATTCTGCAATATATTCTGCAACTTTCATTTTGTTTCCCTCATTGATTGTAGTAGGAAGTTGTAACGAAGGAGAGTTTTACCTTGTCCACATTTTCGGCAAAAAATGCTTTCCCATATTCGTTCAGGCTGTTTGCCTTCTCCTTTACGAAGCTGTACTCCTTATTTCTATCAAAGTAATTGACGTCATCCGGCGTATATCCGTCAAAGCCCGCTAAAGCGATCTTCTTTACGCCCACCTTTTGTAGAAGCTTAACCAGCATCACCATTGAATTGTCTTGGAATTCCGCTTCTGGGTCGATCAGACTACTGTAATTCACCACATAAGGGAAATTTCCTTCTGTACGTGTCACATTGGATGTAGCGATAATAGGGACATTCCTATTTTCTGGTGCTGTCAGACGGCTGCTCATCTGTAGGTATCTGCGGGAATTAGTAAGGAACATATAATCCACAGAAACGCTTTGTGGAATAAAATTCACGGAAATGATGACCGGCGTGTTGTTATGGATATAGTTCCTGATCTTTTCCAGCTCTGCCTGTGCGTTTTTCCCCGGTCCGACCATAAGAATGGTTCTCCCCAAAAGCTCTTCTCTCAGCTTCTGCAAGACAATTCCATCATCACACTTCTGGCATTGATATTCCAGATATAGCTGCTCAATCATTGCCATGTCTTTGCCCAGCTTTTTTTCTGCCGGAATCGCCTGAAGAATCTCATTTACAGCAGTCACGGACAGCGTCCGCTTATTCATTAGATACGCTACATAGTCCGGATGGCAGCCGTTGGAAGCTGCGATGTAGTAAAAAAGTGTATAGCCCCACGGCTTTTTTCTGTACAAGTCCAAGATACAGGTTGAGATGGTCTCCTGTATCTGTCCCAGATCATACTGCTTGCCGAAATTCAAATCCATGTACATGGCAAGCAGTTCCAACGGTGCATTACCAGCACTCTTTCCCATGCCATACAATGTACCATCTACAAGCACATCTCTTCCAATCCCACTGTTGAGTATGGAAACAGCATTTGCGTAGCCCAACTGAAAGTTGTTGTGTGCATGGTAGCCAAGGCAAATATCCTGATCCAGATTCTGGTCAATAATCTGCACAATATGCGCAAGCTTGGGTGCATCACATAAACCATATGTGTCCACCATGGACATGGCATAAGGATGACAGTCATTGACCAGTTCAATCACCTCCATCAGTTCCTCATCGGAATAACCGGTAATTGAAACAAGCTGCGAAAAGACTTTATAGCCCAAGGCTTTAACCTGCTTGCAAAACGCCATAGCTGGATGCATTTTCTCTTTTTTGAAAATGACACGGATACCATCCAAATAGCTGTCACAGCAGGGTTCCAGATTTTCAATACCACAGGTCCCAAAGTCGATCATACCTACGACCATGGCATTTCCTTTATCTATCTCACCGAAAATCTCCCGCACACACTTTGTGTTTGGCATGATGGTGCGATCTGGGTCAAAGCTGCGACGTTCATCCAAAAAGCCGACCTCGATCACGTCCACTCC
>CAKTJA010000168.1 GCA_934567115.1 uncultured Oscillospiraceae bacterium | reverse complement strand
CTCGTGATGGCGGCTGAGCAGCCTGAAAATCAGAATAGGAACTTTGTCTGCTGGGTCTTTCGCCTGACCGAAAAGCCTGTGCCGACCTACGACAGCATGGAGGCCTACGCCCTCTCCGTCATCAACGCGCTCAAGCAGCCGGACGGCTACACCTATCATATTCTTCCGGATGGTGCGCAGAGCAGCGCGGGCGGTACGCCGGTCGAGGTCACGGAGGCTGCTGCCGATGTGCGTGTGACCGACCTTGCAAAGTTTGGCGACTGCGCGGGCATCGCGCCGGACGGCGTGCTGGAGGCATGGCGCTTCAGCTACGAGGTCAAGCCCGAGGACAAGGCGGGCGCGCTGCCGGATCGCTTCTTGTGGGTCGGCGGCAACAACATCACCGACGACGGCTACATCTCCGACGGCTGGATATTCTACCTTATCATGCTGCACACGAACGACGACACCTATCAGCTCCTCGGCAGACAGAGGTCGAACGACGGCCTGTGGTACAATGGCATGGACTACGATGATGCGTATGAATACCTCTATGACTTCTACGCCGATTACGCGGGCCTCGACGTGCCGCGCTATCTGGTTCGGGACTTTTTCACCGGCCTTGTCAGCGACCCGGACATCGCCGCCACGAGCGAGGACGCGGTGGGCCGCCGCTGCGACGGCGACGGCTGGTATCTCTACACGCCGACGGTCGTGTGGAGCCGCACGGCCAATCCGGGCGAATACTGCTGGTATTCCGGCTACCAGACCGGCAGCACCCTGCGCGTGGACAAGAGCATGGACAGCGTGGCGATGATGAAGGAATTTTACCGCGACAACGGCTTCACGCTTGAGCAGTACCGCGAGGGCGCGGCGCTCAGCGGTCCGTGGAAGCGCTTCGACGCGGAGAGCGGCACGCAGTCCGAAATGTACCTTGCCGCCAACACGGAGGAGGGCGGCTGCTACATCATCTCGACCTACTGGACGCCGACCGACGAGGTCGTGACAAACCAGTGGGGCAAATGGAACAAGGGCGCGCAGGTGCGCAACGAGATCACCGAGCTGCGGCAGATGGCGCAGAGCTTCACGGTCGCACCGGAGCTGGGGAGCAAGCAGGGAACGTCCCTTGATACGGCTCTTGCGCTTGCGTCGAGCGACGGCGCGCTGGGGCTGGATCTTTTCGGTGAAGGCAGTCTGCTTGGCAGTTATCCGGTCAGCAGCGCGTCCGGCCCGGACTTCACGGGCTATGCCTATACCGTCTGCGACGCGCCGGAGGGGAGGGAGAACGGCCTGACGTTACAGCTCTCCTGCTATGACGGCTTACGGTTCGAGTTCTACGAGGGCACGAACGTGATCGCCTACTTTGCTGACGGAACGGACGCGGGCAGCTATTACACGGCGGACGGCGATTTCGGCATTTCCTATAACGACAGGCAAACGCTTTACGACAGAGTGTACATGTGGTACAGCGAGGCCGAGTTCGACGTGCTGCACGACGCGGTCGGGAATACCGCCATCCCAAATCGCGGACAGACGTGGGAGGAGGCCGCGCAGGAGTACCTCGATGCCTATGAGGGCGTGCATCTTCGGGTGCGGAGCGGCAGCCCGTTCAGGTTTACATGGATGAAGAACCTCGTCAGGCCGGCGGAGGATATGATGCAGACAAAGCGCGAGCGCGGCGAGCTGGAGGAAAACATGTACTATTTCTATTCCACGACCGAATTTGTGCCGGAAACGGAGCTGGCGCTGGGGTATGCGATGGCGGGCAACACCGGGGACTGCGGCGATCCCGACGCGCCGGAGGGCGCGTACGAGTACTACCGCTGCTGCACCATTCGTCTGGAGGACGACGGCTGGCACGGCGCGGTGCACGGCACCGGCTGGTGAGCCGGGCGGAAAGCAAACGGAAAAGGAGCCGCGGGCGGGAGCGTCCGCGGCTTTTTCCTATGCGGAAAAAAATAAAAGTTTTCAATTTACCCCCTATGCAAAATGAAAAAAATACGGTACAATAGTCAGCGATAAAAATATAATACCGTCAGGGAGGAACAACCCATGGAGAAACCGAAGTATCATCGCGTCCTGCTCAAGATCAGCGGCGAGGCACTTGCCGGAGAGAAGCATTTCGGACTGGATTTCGGCATGATCGGCCGCGTGGCGGACGTGGTGAAGAAGTGCGCGGAGCTTGGCGTGCAGGTCGGCATCGTGATCGGCGGGGGCAACTTCTGGCGCGGCGTGAAAAACGGCGAGGGCTATATCGAGCGCACCCGCGCGGACCATATGGGGATGCTCGCCACGGCGATGAACTGCATGGCGGTGGCCGACGTGCTTGAGCAGAAGGGCGTTGACGTCCGCATCCAGACCGCGCTCGAGATCAAAGAGGTGGCGGAGCCGTACATCCGCGCCCGCGCGATCCGGCATCTGGAGAAGGGCCGCGTGGTCATCTTCGGCTGCGGCGTGGGTTCTCCGTTTTTCTCCACCGATACGGCGGCGGTGCTCCGCGCGGCGGAGATCAACGCAGACGTGATCCTGCTGGCGAAGAACATCGACGGCGTGTACAGCGCCGATCCCGCCAAGGTCGCCGACGCGGTGAAGTATGACGCGATCTCCTACGAGGATGTGCTTGCCCGGCACCTTGCGGTGATGGACACGACGGCGACCTCGCTCTCGATGGACAACCACATTCCCGTGCTCGTGTTTGCGCTGAAAGACCCGGAAAACATTCTCCGCGCCGTAATGGGCGAAAAAATCGGTACGATCGTCGGCGAATGAGCCGCATCGACATACAGGAAATTCAAACATAATTTTGAGGAGGAATCCCCATGCTGAAAGATGAATACAAAATTTACGAAGAAAAGATGAAGAAGAGCATCGACTCCGTTGCCTCGGACTTTGCCGCCGTGCGCGCGGGCCGCGCCAACGCCGCCGTGCTCGACCGCATCAGCGTCGACTATTACGGCACGCCGACGCCGATCCAGCAGATCGCGTCCATCGCGTCTCCCGATCCGCGCCAGCTGCTGATCCAGCCGTGGGACGCTTCCGCCGTGAAGCTGATCGAGAAGGCGATCCTCAACTCCGA
>CAKTJA010000167.1 GCA_934567115.1 uncultured Oscillospiraceae bacterium | reverse complement strand
GAGTATGAGACCGACACCAACGAGGTGTTCTGGGTCCGCATCGACAAGAACCGCAAGCTGCCCATCACCGAGCTGATCCGCGCCATCGGCTATAAGACCGACGCGGAGATTCTCGAGCTGTTCGGCGACGACGAGCGCATCCGCGTGACGCTGGAGAAGGACGCCTGCAAGACCTATGAGGAAGCCCTGCTGGAGATCTACCGCAAGATGCGCCCCGGCGAGCCGCCCACGGTCGAGGCCGCCGAGACCCTTGTCCACAATCTCTTTTTCGATCCCCGCCGGTACGACCTGTCCATGGTCGGCCGCTATAAGTTCAATAAAAAGCTTTCGCTGTGGACCCGCATCCACGGGCAGAAGCTCGCTTACCCCGTCGCCGATCCGCGCACGGGCGAGATCCTTTTCGACGCGGGCCATGTCATGACGAGCGACGAGGCCCGCGAGCTGGACGCCATCGGCGTCAACGAGGTGACGCTCGACCTTGAGGGCAGGACGCTGCGCGTCTTCTCCAACAACATGGTCGATCTCGCGCGCTTCGTGGACTTCGACCCCGTCGCCGAGTGCGGCATCAAGGAGCGCGTCTGCAAAAGCGTGCTGGAGGAGCTTCTCGACAAGTACGAGGGCGAGGAGCTTAAGGAGGCCATCCGCGACAACGCCGACCGCCTCGCCCCCAAGCACATCCTTGTGGACGACATCCTTGCGACCATCAATTATATGAACGCGCTGGCCTGCGGCGTCGTCACCCGCGACGATATCGACCACCTCGGCAACCGCCGCCTGCGCTGCGTGGGCGAGCTGCTGCAAAATCAGTTCCGCATCGGCTTCTCCCGCATGGAGCGCGTCATCCGCGAGCGCATGACCATTCAGGACCTTGACATCGTGACCCCGCAGAGCCTCATCAACATCCGACCCGTGACCGCCGCGATCAAGGAATTCTTCGGCTCCAGCCCGCTCAGCCAGTTCATGGATCAGACGAACCCGCTGGCGGAGCTGACGCACAAGCGCCGTCTTTCCGCGCTCGGCCCGGGCGGTCTCTCCCGCGAAAGAGCCAACATGGAGGTCCGCGACGTTCACTACAGCCACTACGGCCGCATGTGCCCCATCGAAACGCCCGAAGGTCCGAACATCGGCCTGATCTCCTATCTGGCGACCTACGCCCGCATCAACGAGTACGGCTTCATCGAAGCGCCGTTCCGCGCCGTCGACCACGCCACCGGCAAGGTCTCCGACAGCGTGACCTATATGACCGCGGACGTCGAGGATCAGTTCATCGTCGGTCAGGCCGCCGAGCCGGTGGACGAAAACGGCTGCCTGATCAACCCGCGCATCACCTGCCGCCACCGCGATGAGATCGTCGAGGTGGACCGCGACCGCGTGGACTTTATCGACATTTCCCCGCGCATGATGGTCTCCATCGCGACGGCGATGATCCCCTTCCTTCCGAACGACGACGCGAACCGCGCCCTGATGGGCGCGAACATGCAGCGTCAGGCCGTTCCCCTGCTCCGCCCGGAGGCTCCCATCGTCGGCACCGGCATGGAGCACAAGATCTGCATGGATTCCGAGGTCGCCGTCCTTGCCGAGGGCGACGGCGTTGTAACGAAGATGGACGCACGCAGCGTCACCGTCACCTACGACAGCGGCGAAACGAAGGAGTACAGGCTGACCAAGTTCCTGCGCTCCAACCACGGCACCTGCATCAACCAGCACCCCATCGTCAACGTCGGCGAGCGGGTGCACGGGAAATTCGTGAACGAGAACGGCGAGATCGTCGATCCCACCGTTCTGGCCGACGGTCCCGCCACCGAGAACGGCGAGATTGCTCTCGGCCGCAACATCCTCGTCGGCTTCATGACATGGGAGGGCTACAACTACGAGGACGCGGTGCTGCTCAACGAGCGCCTCGTGCGCGAGGACCTCTACACCTCCATCCATCTTGAGGAGTATGAGCTGGATTCCCGCGACACGAAGCTCGGTCCCGAGGAGATCACCCGCGACATCCCCAACGTCGGCGAGGACGCGCTCAAGGACCTTGACGAGCGCGGCATCATCCGCATCGGCGCGGAGGTCCACGCCGGCGACATCCTTGTCGGCAAGGTCACGCCCAAGGGCGAGACCGATCTGACCGCCGAGGAGCGCCTGCTGCGCGCGATCTTCGGCGAGAAGGCGCGCGAGGTGCGCGACACCTCGCTCAAGGTGCCGCACGGCGAAAGCGGCATCGTGGTCGACGCGAAGGTCTTCTCCCGCGAGAACGGCGACGAGCTTGGCCCGGGCGTGAACATGGTCGTGCGCGTCTACATCGCCCAGCGCCGCAAGATCCAGCCCGGAGACAAGATGGCCGGCCGCCACGGCAACAAGGGCGTCGTCTCCCGCGTGCTGCCGCAGGAGGATATGCCCTTCCTGCCCGACGGCACCCCGCTGGACATCGTGCTCAATCCTCTGGGCGTTCCCTCCCGTATGAACATCGGTCAGGTGCTGGAGGTCCACCTCGGCTACGCCGCCAAGAACCTCGGCTGGAAGGTCGCAACGCCCATCTTCGACGGCGCGACCGATAAGGACATTTCCGAGGCGCTTGAGCTTGCCGATCTCGACCCCGAGGGCAAGAGCTGGCTGTACGACGGCCGCACCGGCGAGCGCTTCGACAACAAGGTCACCGTCGGCTATGTGTACTTCCTCAAGCTGCACCACCTTGTTGACGATAAGATCCACGCCCGTTCCACCGGTCCGTACTCCCTTGTCACGCAGCAGCCGCTCGGCGGCAAGGCGCAGTTCGGCGGACAGCGCTTCGGCGAAATGGAAGTCTGGGCGCTCGAGGCCTACGGCGCGAGCTATACGCTTCAGGAGATCCTGACCGTCAAGTCCGACGACGTGACGGGCCGTGTGCGCACCTACGAGGCCATCGTCAAGGGGCACAACGTTCCCCAGCCCGGCGTGCCCGAATCCTTCAAGGTCCTCGTTAAGGAGCTTCAGTCCCTGTGCCTTGACATTCAGGTGCTTGACCGCGACGGCAACCAGATCGAGCTGAAGGAGGACGAGGACGCGCTCGACACCTTCAACCTCGCCCGCATGGACGCGGACGACGACCGC
>CAKTJA010000166.1 GCA_934567115.1 uncultured Oscillospiraceae bacterium | reverse complement strand
CAGGAGGGTTGGATCTATGACCTGCCCGGCTTCGACCTGTTCAGCAAGGAAAACTACAATAATGTTCTCAACGCCGGCGGCTTCTACACGCTCACCGACGACGAACTCAAGCAGATTGCGGCGTTCTGCAAGACGCTGGAAAAGAAAAAGTAAGAGGAGGAAACGGCCATGTATCTCTTCCCTGAGCTTGAAATCCCCGAAAAGAAGCTGCGCGCCGTGCTTGTCGGTTGCGGCGAGCAGGCCACCTGTCTGATGCACGACGCGATCACCTACATCGGCGCGCTGGACGTGGTCGGCGTGTGCGACCTGAACCGGGAGCGCGCGGACTTCGCCGCAAAGCGCTTCGGCCTGACGCGCTCATATCAGAATCTGGACGAAATGCTTGCCAGCGTGAAGGCGGACGTCGCCTTTGTCATCATGGTCCCCCGCCTTGCCCCCAAGCTGGCGAAAAAGTGCGTGGAGGCCGGTCTGGATGTGTACACGGAAAAGCCCCTCGGCACCGATATTCAGGACCTTTATGAGCTGGAGGCTGCGCTCAGAAAGACCGGCCGTAAGCTCGGTGTCTCCTTCAATAAGCGCTACGGCCTTGCCTACAGCGATATGAAGAAGGCCATCGACTCCGAGGGCTTCGGTCATCCGGCGGTGTTCAACGTCCGCTTCATCGGCGGCTACCGCTCCACCCCCACCGATCTGCTGCGCACCGGCTCGTGCCATTTCTTCGACCTCGGCCGCTACATGATCGGTGAGATCGAGGAGGTCTTTGCCTACAAGTATGAGCAGGCGCCCGGCCAGCATGTGTTCGCCGTGTCCGCGCTGTTCGACAACGGCACGGTCGGCTCCTATACGCTCGGCTCCGTCGGCTCCTGGGCGTGCGGCTACGGCATGGAGGCTGTCGACGTGCGCGGCGACCGCAACATGGTCTGCGCCGACAACGGCCGCGACTTCATGTGGCAGAAGCCCTCGCGCATCCTCAACTCCTACGCCGACGGCGTGTCCAACCAGAACACGCAGGCCGTCGCCGAGCAGGCGGTGCCCGTGGAGATCTTGCGCCCCAACTACAGCAACCCCGGCAAGCTGACCGAGAGCACGTATTTCATCAACGGCAACTTCCAGTGCATCCGCGCGTTCGTCAACGCCATCCTCAAGGGCGAGGAGCCGCCCGTCGGCTTCCACGACGGCATGATGGCGCTCAAGATCGCTATGGCGATCGAGAAGAGCGTGGAGGAAAAGCGCATCGTCAGGATCAGTGAAATTCAGTAACGACCCGCTTCCTTTCCCCGCATACACAGGCGTCCGGCCCGTTCCGGACGCCTGCGGTGTGCGGACGGGAGGCTTTTTGCGAAAGGACGAGACTATGAAAGAAATCAAACTCGGCATGATCGGCGCCGCCACCGGCGCGTTTCTGCATCTCGACGCGATGAAGTACATCGGCGGGGTGCCCATCACGCTCAAAACCCTCTGCTACAACCGCAACCGTGCCCGCGCGGAGGAGAAGCAGAAGGAATACGGCTTTGAGAGCATCACGGACGACTATCACACCATGCTCGCCGATCCGGATGTGAACGTCGTGGACATCGTCGGCACGCCGCTGAGCCACACCGCCATGATCCGCGAGGCTATGGAGGCGGGCAAGGACGTGATCTGCGAAAAGCCCCTGACGGGCTATCTTGCCAGGCCCGACGATCCCAAGCCGGTGGGCGAGAAGGTCTCCAAGGCGGAGATGTACCGCTCCGTGCTCGCGGAGATGGACGCGCTGCGCCCCATCGTGGAAAAAAGCGGACGGCGCTTTTATTACGCCGAAAACTTTGTCTATGCCCCCAGCGTGCAGCGCAGCGCCGAGCTGCTCTGCCGCAAGAAGAGCAAAATCCTGATGATGAAGGCGTTCTTCGGTATGAAGGGCTCAAGCTCCCCGCTTGCGGGCGACTGGGCCGCCTTCGGCGGCGGCTGCTGGTACCGCAACGGCGTGCATCCGCTCGGCGCGATCCTCTATCTCAAGCAGCGCGAGGGCAGGGCCCGCGGTGAGGACATTTACCCCGTCAGCGTGACGGCGGACATGGGCCGCGTCTCACAGATCCTGACTGAGGAGGAGCACCGCCACATCAACGCGCGCCCCTTCGACGTGGAGGACAACAGCACCGTGACCATCACGTTCTCCGACGGCACCAAGGCGACTATCATCATGTCCGACACGGTCGTAGGCGGCTCGCAGAACACCATCGACATCTTCACTAACGACGGCGCGATGGAGTGCAGGCTGCTCATCTCCGACGAGCTGCGCACCTGCTTCATGGACGATCATGGCATCGAGGATGTGCTCATCTCGGAGCTGAATAAGGAGAAGATCGGCTGGTACAACGCCTTTACGACCGACGCCGTGTCCCGCGGCTATGTCGGCGAGCTGCGCGACTTCCTGACCGCCATCGGCGAGGACCGCAGCGCCGATCTGGATTTCGAGTTTGCCTATCTCGTCATGAAGGTGACCTACGGCGCGTATGTCGCAGCTGAAACAGGCAATAAATTTACATTTTAAAAAGGGAATTTTTTGCCATGAAAGCATTAATTATTGATAATGTTTCTGATAAAATTGCTACTACTCTTAGGCGTAACGGCATTGAGACCGAAACACACATTATGCCTGGTGCAGATGGCCTTGTACAGATTATTGGGGACGTCGATTTATTGGTTATGCGGGTCCTGCCTCCTATAGACAAATCTATACTTGACGCCGCGAAAAAGCTTAAAATGATTGCTGTATGTAGTGTTGGAACGGCACACATTGACCTTGAATATGCAAAAAGCAAGGGCGTTACAGTAATCAATGCGCCTGGCGCAAGTGCAAATTCGGTCGCTGAGCTCGCCTTGTGCAAGATGCTTGAGTTGAGCCGTCATACCATTTCTGCAAATAAAGAGGTGGTTTGCGATCGTATATGGGAAAAAAATCATTTTATCGGGCATGAACTTCGCGGTCGGACTCTCGGGCTGATTGGCTATGGGCGTATCGGTCGGCGCGTCGCTGAGCTTGCAAAAGCCTTCGGAATGCGTATTCTCGCTTACGATCCATATCTTTCCGCGGAGCAATGTGCAGATTCTGGTGCAGAGAAAGTGGATAAACCAACGCTTTTGAG
>CAKTJA010000165.1 GCA_934567115.1 uncultured Oscillospiraceae bacterium | reverse complement strand
GCTGAGCAAGTTTTCAGACCTTTGAAAAAGTTCTGAAAACCGTTGATTTTAATAGCGCGGGACACCCCTCTTGGGTTTCCCGCGCACACTCTTCCTTACCGTTACGGGAAATCTGCCGCTTTATCGACAGACTCAGGGCCTCGCCCCATTGGGGCGAGGCCCTCTTTTTATTCGGCGGCTTGCAGCCGGCGGTACATGTCCTGCATCTTCCGGTCGATATCCGCGATCTCGTCCGCACAGGCAAGCATCTGCTCGTTGATCCCCTCGGGCAGCGCCGACTTGTCGGCCTTATAGCGGATGTCGTGCTCAAGACTTGCCCAGAAATCCATGGCCACCGTGCGCAGCTGGACCTCGACAAGGACGGACTCCATCCGCTCGGAGAGGAAGATGGGCACGCGCAGGTCGAGATGAAGCGACCGGTAGCCGTTGTAATTCGGCTGGCTGATGTAATCCTGACGCTTGACAAGCTCCATATCGCTCTGCCGCAGGAGCATTTCCTCCACACGGTAAACGTCGTCGATGTAGCAGCAGACGACGCGGATGCCGGCGATATCGTTGATGTTCTTCTTCGCCGACTCCATGGAGATCTCACAGCCCTTGCGCTGAAGCTTTTCAATGATGCTCCGCGTGGACTTCAGGCGGCTTTCCACGTGATGAATGGGGTTGCGGGCGTGGTAAACGCTGAATTCCTCGTTGAGCACCTCGAGCCGCGCCTGGATCTCCCGCACGGCGGAGCTGTAGAGATGCTGAAATTTCAGAAAATCCTGATAGCTGAGATAGAGCTTCCCGGTTTCGTTTTTCAGGACGATATCGGTGCGAATGGGGGCGAGGGTATTATCCATAGAATCCTCCACGCCGGCCGGCGGGCTGGTCCGGGCGGCTTTTATCTGTGGTAAAAACGCGGGGAGAGGGGGCGGCCCGCGCGCGGCACGGGACGCGTACAGCGCCTGTTCGTACGGCGGTCGAGCTTGAAATATATGCCTTTATACGGTTATTATAGCACGAATTTTGCGGCGTGCAAGAAAAGTTTTTGTAAATATTGACGGAAAGCGGCGGCGCTCATCCATAAATTTTACTGGACAAAAGCATGAAAAACGGATATACTAAAAGATAAGCAAAATCGTGCGGCGGAACGGAAAGCGCCGCGCGGGAAGAGGAGTCGCGCGTGGAGATCGATATGGACATTAAGGAACTGGAGGCGTTCGTTTACGTGGTGGAGAATTGCAGCTTTTCGCGCGCGGCGGAGCTGCTGCACCTCACGCAGCCGACCATCTCATCTCATATCTCCGCGCTGGAGCGCAAGCTTGGCATCAAGCTCGTTGTGCGCACGACCAAGGAAACGTACCCGTCCGACGCGGGGAAGCTTCTTTACCGCTATGCCAAGGAGATATTGCAGGTGCGCGAAAACGCCGCTGCCGCGCTCAAGAGCTTTTCGCAGGAGATGCGCGGCACGGTCGCGCTCGCGGCCTCCACGGTGCCGAGCCAGTACTATCTGCCGCGTCTGCTGCGGGATTTTCACGAGAAATATCCGGACATTTCGTTCAGCATCCAGATGGAGGACAGCCCGCGCGTGGTCGAGCTGGTCGCCTCCCGCACGGCGGAGATCGGCTTTTGCGGGACGAAGGTCGAAAACGGCAAGTGCGTGTGGCAGGAGTTTGCGGGAGACTGCATGGCGATCATTACGCCGAACACCGAAAAGTTCCGCGCCTACGCGGGCAGAGAGCTTCCGAAGGAGCTTTTGCTTGGCGAGGCGTTTATCAGCCGCGAAAAATCCTGCGGGACCTACCAGTCCGCGAAGAAGATCCTCGACCGCATGGGGATCGATATCGCGAAGCTGCGCACGGCGGTCGAGGTCCGCTCGAGCGAGGGCGTTAAGCAGATGGTCAGCGAGGGGATGGGGATCGGCATCATCTCGCTCAGCGCGGCGCGCGATTATGTGCAGTTTAAAAAGGTGCTTGCGTTTCCCTTTGAGGACGAGTCTCTGCGCCGCAGGCTGTATATGGTCAAGCATAAAAACAGCATTCTCTCGCCAATCGCGCAGACGTTTTACGACTACGCGCGCTGCGGCGGAGAGAGCTTGGAGGAAAAGAAACAGGCGAACGGCGCGTGAGCCGCTGTCGGGAAGCGTTTTCTGTCGGCGCTCCCAAACCGTTTGACAGTCAAAAGGAAAACAGGAACCGGACCTTTCTGGTCCGGTTCCTGTTTTTTCGGATGTATCGCAGATTTTTACGATAAACGCGGGGTATGTTATTTCGCCGAGAGCGCCTCGTCGATGCTCTTCGCGCCGAGCTTGCCGGCTCCCATGGCGAGGATCACCGTGGCAGCGCCCGTTACGGCGTCGCCGCCGGCATAGACGTTTGCATGAGAGGTCAGGCCGTCTTCGTTGACAACGATGCCGCCCTTGCGGTTGACCTCAAGCCCCGGGGTCGTGTTCTTGATCAGCGGGTTCGGCGTGGTGCCGAGGGACATGATAACGCAGTCTACCGGAAGCTCGAACTCGCTGCCCGGCTTTTCGACCGGACGGCGGCGTCCGGAGGCGTCCGGCTCGCCCAGCTCCATTTCGATGCAGGTCATCGAGGAGACGCAGCCCTTATCGTCCCCGTTGATGCGGACGGGGTTGTTGAGCGTCTTGAAGACGATGCCCTCTTCGATGGCGTGCTCGACCTCCTCGTGACGGGCGGGAAGCTCCTCCATGCCGCGGCGGTAGACAACGTACACCTCCGCGCCCAGACGCTTCGAGCAGCGCGCCGCGTCCATGGCGACATTGCCGCCGCCCACAACGGCGACCCGCTTCCCCTCAAGATTCATGATGGGCGTGTCGGAGCCTTCCTTATATGCCTTCATCAGGTTGATGCGGGTGAGGAATTCGTTGGCGGAATAAACGCCGCAGAGATTCTCGCCCGGGATGTGCATGAACATCGGAAGTCCCGCGCCGGAGCCGATGAACACGGCCTCGAAGCCGTACTGGCTCATCAGCTCGTCGATGGAGACGACGCGGCCGATGACCATATTCGTTTCGATCTTCACGCCGAGCGCCTTGAGGCCGTCAACCTCCTTCTGCACGATGGCCTTGGGAAGACGGAACTCCGGAATGCCGTAAACCAGAACGCCGCCGGCAAGGTGGAGCGCCTCAAACACGGTCACGTCATAGCCCTTTTTGGCAAGGTCGCCCGCGCAGGTCAGGCCGCTGGGACCGGAGCCGATCACGGCGACCTTATGACCGTTCGGCTCGGGCTTGACAGCCGTCTCTGCGGCGTGGG
>CAKTJA010000164.1 GCA_934567115.1 uncultured Oscillospiraceae bacterium | reverse complement strand
CATCTACGCCATTTCCGACACGGCGCATTTCGCCATGTCCGCGCCGATCATCAGCTCCTACTGCGCGGCGAGCGTTTTGTGGAGCAGGATCTTCCTCAAGGAAAAGCTTTCGTGGAAGCACTATGCCATGATCGCGCTCGTGGTCGCGGGCATCGCCGTTATGGGCGTACTCGACGTGTAGAGCCGGGTCGCGTGAGGAGACGTTAAAAAATCCGCTGAAAAGCGCCCTGCCAGGACGCTTTTCAGCGGATGCGTTTTTCGGCGCGTCTATTCGATCGGAATGTCGAGCAGCTCGATCCCCTGCCGCAGCGCGTACTCCATCGTGTAGCGCGTGCCGCCGGGCAGACCGTCGTGCAAAGCGATCAGAAGCGACGCGTGATCGACCATGTAGCGGTTGCGCCGCTGCATGCAGTCGCGCGTATAGTGGTCCTGCACCATCGTCTCATAGTCGCAGCGCGAGAGGATCCGGCGGTACCGCTCGCGCTGGTCGGGCGGCCATGCGTCGGACTGCGTGGGGCAGGGGATCGCCGCCTCCAGCGTGATGTGGGGATACCGCCCTTTAAGCGCGAGCACCGTCTCCGCGCAGTAGAAGTCGCAGCCCTCCGCCATCCCGCAGATGAAGTGGGAGTACCCCTCCTCGATCGCGCATTCCACCACGTCGCGCAGCCGCCGCTTCAAACGGACGCACCGCGCGTCCGCCTCGTCCGTTCCCCATGGCAGCTTCGCGGGCCGATGCCCCGTAAAGCTGCAGCTCACCGGTCTGCCGCGCATGATACCGCCTCCTTTTACGTCTTATTATAGAACATGCGTTTTCGTTTGTAAAGCGTAAATTTGTGCTTGCAATTTTTTATCGTATGTGCTATGCTCAGGACAAATCTGAAAACCAGTCTTCGAGGCGGGGTGAAATTCCCCACCGGCGGTCACAGTCCGCAAGCGGCGCAAGCCGCACGATCCGGTGAGATTCCGGAACCGACGGTCACAGTCCGGATGAGAGAAGATGTGCCGCGCTTATTTTTCGCTCTTTGCGCCGTGCACCTTGGAGGACCCGGTCTTTCAGGGAGCTTGACAAAAGGAGTGTTTTTTATGTCCGCACAGACCCGGCATACCCACCGCATTGCCGTGACCGCCATACTCGGCGCGGTCGCGGCGGTCCTTCAGCTTTTCGAGATTCCCGTCCCCGTTCTGATCCCGAGCTTTGTAAGGCTCGACTTTTCCGAGCTTCCCGCGCTGCTCGCCTCGTTCAGCCTCGGCCCGCTCTGGGGCGCGGCGGTCTGCCTTATCAAGAATCTTTTTAAGCTTACGACGACCTATTCCGGCGGCGCGGGCGAGCTGGGGAATTTCCTCATGGGCATCTTTTTCGTGGTCCCCGCCGGGATGTTCTACCGGACGCACAAGACGCGGCGCGGCGCGCTGACCGGCGCGGTGCTCGGCGCGGTCTGCATGGCGGCCGCAAGCGTTCCGATCAACTACTTTATCACCTATCCCGTGTATATGAAGCTTTATCCCATCGACACGATTCTCGGGCTTTACCGGCTGATCCGTCCCTCGGCGGGCGGACTGCTCGAATGCCTGATCGTGTTCAACGCGCCGTTCACGCTGCTCAAGGGCGCGCTGAACGTGCTGCTGTGCTTCCTGGTCTATAAGCCGCTCTCGCCCCTGCTGCACAAGTGAAACGCCGTTTTCTCCGCCCCGTGCGGGTCGATCTTTCGGTCGCCCGCGCGGGTCGCTTTGTTTTCGGCGTTATTTGTAAACTTTTTATGTCCGCTTTTTTCCGGGCTTGACATTAAAAAATGTTTCCGCTACAATAACGCTCGTTAATCCGTCGCATACGACGTATTATTTGCGGACGCGTTCAAACACTAACCGCAAATGCAATTTCGGGAAAGGGAGGCGCATCGAATGGAACAGCCCGCCATGCCGAAGGGGTTGCGTTTTACGATCCTGCACCGGGCCATTCGGCGGCAGATGGACGAATACGTTCGCGAAGCGGGACTGACCGGCGCGCAGTTCGGGGTGCTCGGCGCGCTCGGGCGGCTCGAGCGTGAGGGAAACGGAGAGGTGACGCAGCGCGCGCTGGAGGAGGCGGCGCACGTCACGCATCCGACCATGACCGAGCTTCTCAAAAAGCTGGAGAGGAAGGGCTTTGTCGTCTGCCGCACCAGCGAGGTGGACCGCCGCTACAAGTCGGTTTCGTCCACGGAGAAAAACGAGCGGCTGCGCCGAACGCTCGGCGAGCTGGACGAGCGCATTTTTGAAGAGCTGTGCCGGGGGCTGGACCCCGAACAGACGGAGGCGCTGCTGCGCATCACGGACGTGATGCTGGAAAACGCAAAAAGAATGAACGACGCGCGGGAGCCTCTTCCGCGCGGGAGAGGATGTGAAAGCTTATGATACGACAGCTTCTCGGCTGCGTGCGCGAGTTTAGGAAGCCGACGCTTTGGACGCTTGCGCTGATTTTGTGCGAGGTGGCCATCGACGTCATTATCCCGTTTGAGACGGCGAAGCTCATCAACGAGGTCAAGGCCGGCGCGGAGCTGGGCGGCATCGTGCGCGTCGGACTGATCCTTGTCGCGCTGGCGCTCGTCTCGCTCGGCTGCGGCGGCGCGGCGGGGCTGACCGGCTCGAAGGCCGCGGCGGGCTTTGCCCGAAACGTGCGGCACGACCTGTTTGAAAGGGTGCAGAGCTTCTCCTTTGAAAACATCGACAGGTTTTCGACCGCCTCGCTCGTCACGCGCATGACCACCGACGTGACCAATGTGCAGATGGCCTATCTGATGTGCATCCGCATCGCGGTGCGCGCGCCGCTGATGCTGGTCTTTTCCATTGCGATGGCCTTTTTCATGGGCGGACGGCTGGCGCTGACCTTTGTGATCATCGTGCCGCTGCTGGTGATCGGCCTGCTGTTCATCGCGCGCGAGGCGATGCCGGCCTTCCGCGCGGTATTCCGCAAGTACGATAAGCTCAACGAGTCCGTTGAGGAGAACGTGCGCGCGATGCGCGTTGTGAAGGGCTTCGCACGCGAGCGCTATGAGACGGAGAAGTTCACCGCCGCCAGCGACGATATCCGCGCGGACTTCACCCATGCCGAGCGCGTGGTCGCGCTCAACTCCCCGCTGATGCAGCTGTGCGTTTATTTCAACATGGTGTTCGTGCTCTTCGTCGGCTCGAAGCTGATCGTGTCGAACGGCGGCACGACCATCGACGTGGGCCAGCTTTCCGCCATGCTCACCTACGGCATTCAGGTGCTCATGTCGCTGATGATGGTCTCCATGATCTATGTGAT
>CAKTJA010000163.1 GCA_934567115.1 uncultured Oscillospiraceae bacterium | reverse complement strand
GGTATAGCTCAGCTGGTAGAGCAGCGGTCTCCAAAACCGCGTGCCGAGGGTTCGAATCCTTCTGCCCCTGCCATAAGCAAAGGTATACGGTAAAATCAGTAATTGATTTTACCGTATATTTTTTTCTATAGAGAAGCGTTGCGCTGCATTTATCCGGAAATTTCAGCCTGTGAGCGGGGAACGGAGCGCAAAAACAGGCGCGGACGCGGCGCGGCGATACGGAGCGGAAGAAGAGTGCTCAGCGTCAAACGCCGATGCAATAGCGTGAATGATGATGGCCCCGGTCGGGACACAGTGTGAACGGACGGGCCGTGACCGCCTGTAAAACAGGCGGATCGGGCGCAATTTCCAGAACCTTTACCCTTGCATTTTTGAGAGTTTCTAAATATTTTGTGAAAAAGAAGCTGTCGTTCTCACGCTGATTCGTCGGGAAACGCTTTGTTTAAACGGCACTTGGTCCGGTTGACGCATCCTGCCGGTTTTTTACGGGACGCCCGATTTTACAATTCCGGTATTTACGAAAAAAGGTTTTTCGTGTAGAATAAAAGTAATTTACGATCACGCACTTTGGATACCGCACCGGCTGAACATGTGCGGCTGAGGTCTGGCGCGCGCCGCACTTTTACCGAAGACGCGGGGGCCGGACTTTCGGGGCGGCGCACACTTGGACGGCTTCATTGCAGGAGGTTCATGTTATGCAGGGATATGTTCTGCATCTGAGCGAACAGGAAAATATTACGATCTCCGCCGCCGTGACGCGCCGTCTGATCGATGGGGGCAGCGGAGACGCGGCGCTGCTTTACCTCTGCCTTCTGAAAAACCGGGGCAGCGCCGCACCGGAAACGCTGTGCGCCGAGCTGCACTGGAACGAGGAGCGTCGCCGGAATGCCGAAAACGATCTTTTGCGTATGGGACTGGTCAACCTGCCCGAGAGGGCACCGCAGCCCGAGCCAACGCCGCCCGCGCCGCCTGAGCGCCCCGCCTACACAAGCGGCGACATTGCCAGGAAGCTGGACAACGACCCGGGCTTTGCCGCCCTCCTGCGCGAGGTCGAGCGCAAGCTGGGGCCGCTGTCCACGCCGTCGGTCGGGAAGCTGCTCGGCCTTTATGAGGACCGCGGACTTCCGACGGACGTGATCTTCCTCCTCGTCAACCACTGCATTGCCCGGCACGCCGCGCAGTACGGCGAAGGCAGACTGCCGACCATGCGGCAGATCGAGCAGGAGGGCTATGCATGGGCGCGGCGCGGACTGCTTTCGAGCGCCAGCGCAAACGAGTACCTTTGCGCGCTCCGCGAGCGGCGACAGAAGTATCCCGCCTATATGGCGGTTTTGCAGATGGGCGGGCGGCCGGCGTCGGCGAGTGAGGAAAAGTACCTCGGCGCATGGGCCGATATGGGCTTCCCGGCGGAGACCGTCGCCATCGCCTATGATAAGACCGTGCTGCGGTGCCATGAATTTAAATGGTCGTATTGCAACGGCATCTTGAAAAAGTGGCATGAGAAGGGCATACATACGCCGGAGGAGGCTGCGGCGGAGGGCGCCGCGCCGAAGCGGGAGAACGCCCCCGGCGGCAAGAACGATTGGATGAAGCAGTACCTGTGAGGGAGGGATGTTCATGGCATACGACGGCAGACTGATGCGCCGCGCCATGGCGCGCTTTGAGGACGCCAAGGCCCGCAGGGAGGAGACGCTTCGCGCGCGGGAGCGGTCGGTGTGCGCGGAGATCCCCCGTATCGCGGAGATCAATGCGTCTCTGCGGGCGACCGTATCCGGGATCGTCGCCTCGGCGCTGCGCCGGGGGACGGACCCCCGCCCCGCCATGGAGGCGCTGCGGGAGCAGAACCTGTCGCTTCAGCGTGAGCGGGCGGAGCTGCTTGTTTCCCATGGCTATGACCCCGACTATCTTGACGATAAGCCGGACTGTCCCCTCTGCGGGGACTCCGGATGGCGCGGCGACAAGGTCTGCGACTGCCTCAACCGCTATTACGCGCGCGTGCAGCTCGAGGAGCTTTCCCGGCTCCTTGACCTCGGCACGCAGAGCTTCGAGACATTTTCCTTTGACGTTTACGCGCCCTACTCCACGGCGGAGCACGGCGTGTCGCCCCGCGCGAATATGGAGCGCATCTACGACGCCTGCCGGGACTACGCCTATGAGTTCTCCCCGCGCAGCGGGAACCTGCTGCTCTCCGGCGACCCGGGGCTGGGGAAAACCTTCCTGTCCGCCTGCATCGCCCGCGTCGTCAGCGAGAGGGGACACTCCGTCGTTTACGACACCGCCGCCCATATTTTCGAGCGCTTTGAGGCGCAGAAGTTCAGCCGCGGCGAGCCGGACGCGGACGACGACGTTGCGCGCATGCTTCGCTGCGACCTTCTGATCGTTGACGACCTCGGCACGGAGCTGACCACCGAATTTGTCCGCAGCGCGTTTTATCAGTTGGTCAATACCCGGCTGATGACGAACCGGAAGACGATCATTTCCACCAACCTCAGCCCGGTCGAGCTTTCCCGCCGCTACGGTGCAAACGTGCTCTCGCGCATCGAGGGGGAGTACCGCATTCTTCCGTTTTTCGGGGACGACGTTCGCAAGCTGAAAAAGTGACGGTGCGCCGCGCAAAAAAACAGGGGACGCAAAAGGGCGCGTCCTCGCTCGTGCTTATAAACGGTCAAGCCGAACGCCGCCTGCATGCAGGCGGCGTTCGGCTTTTGATTTCTTCCGGTTACTTTCGCGCTTTGCCGCTTCGGTCCTCAAGCGCGCGGGAAGCTGCGGCAGCGGGGAACGCACAGTCGGATCGGGACTGGTATTCCATGTCGGCGTTTCCGCGCGATCAGCCCTTGCGGCAGACAAGCTCGCCGTTTTCCGCGTCGAGCAAGAGCGTGCTGCCGCCGGGAAGCTCGCCGCGCAAAATCTCCTTTGCGATAAGCGTTTCCGCCGCGCTCTGAAGGTAGCGCTTGAGCGGGCGCGCGCCGTAAATGGGATCGAAGCCGCGCTCGATAATAAGGCTCTTCGCCGCGTCGGTGACGTTGAGCTGGAGCGTTTTGTCCGCCAGACGCTTGCGCAGCCCCTGCATGAGGATCTCAATGATCCCGCTGAGGTTTTCCTTTGTCAGAGGCTTAAAGAGAATGATCTCGTCAAGACGGTTGAGGAATTCCGGACGGAACGAGCGGCGCAGCTCGCCCATGACGGCGGAGCGGGCCTCCTCCGAGATGCTGCCGTCCGGTCCGATGCCGTCCAGCAGCTCCTGCGAGCCGAGGTTCGAGGTCAGGATGATAATGGTGTTCTTG
>CAKTJA010000162.1 GCA_934567115.1 uncultured Oscillospiraceae bacterium | reverse complement strand
CAGCATGCCGGCAAAGCTGATGGAAAGGATCAGCAGAATAATCGCGACGCGGCGAAGGACCTGCTTCCAAACCGGCACGGCCCGCTGGCGCGCCCAGCGCAGTGGGTTGGACAGCATGGCGCGGATCTGCCGCCGGTGCCGCGCGGAGGGGGAAAAGGGAATCTCCTCCCGCGTCTGCTCCTCCTCGTCCAGCGCGACGGCGTCCAGTAGAATTTTGCGAAGTAAACGATCAAGCTCCTGCTCCGTCATGTGCGGAACCCCTCCCTTATCGCGAGCTTTTGAAGCAATTCACGACCCCGCGAGATGCGGGAACTGACCGCGGACTCCGTGAGGCGGAGATGATCTGCTATCTCGTGCACCGAGTAATCGGCGAGATAGCGCATTTCCAGCGTGGCGCGATAGGTCTCCGGCAGTTTGGAAAAGAGACGGACAAGCTCCTGATAGCCGAGGTGTTCGTCCGCGGCGGGGGTGGCCTCGTCCCAATCCTCGTCCTCCGGGACCTCGTGCCGTTTTTTCCGCAGGATCATGATCGCTTCATTCTTTACTATAGAAATGATCCAGAAGCCCAAATCGTCCCAAGAAATTTCATAAGTTTTTTCAAAATGACGGATAACCTGCAAAAAAGTGTTCTGAACGGCGTCCTCCGCGTCGTCCTGATTTCGAAGAATGCGCAGAGCGGTCTGCTCGGCCCGCGCGTGGTGAGCCTCGTAAAGCGCGGCAAACCGTCGGCGGTCCTCATCGCTTTCCAACATGGCAAGAAAAAATGCCAGCATGCGTCAAACTCCCCCCCAAGATAAGCAAAAGTAAAGGATCGCGGGACCGCCGCCGACACAGCGCGCCCCGGACCCGACATAAGTAAACATTATACACTATACCTGCGGCAGAAGACAAGCGTATTTTCGACGGATTGCGCAAAGAAGAGGCCGCGCGCCGCAAAGAATTTTGTCCCCGCGCGGAATAGCCACTTGACATAATACGGTCGAATTAGGTAGAATAAGGAAAATGACCGCAAGGGAGGGGTTTCTATGGAGGGCCGCCGTGTCAATCATCGCGCGCCGAGGCGCAATCCGCTTTATGTAATGTTTCTGTGTCTGGTCGCCGCGGTGTTTGTCCTGCTGATCGTGGTGATCGTGCTTGGCGCGAAGCTCGGCGCTTCGCAGAAGGCGCTCAAAACGGCGCAGGCGCAGATCGAAGCGCTGGAGGAGAAGGGCGGAAAAACGGATGACGACCAGCCGGGGCAGGGCGACACGCCCATGCCGGACGACGACCCCGATCCGGTGGAGCCGACGGAGGACCCGGATAAAACGGACGGGCAGGACCCGAAGAAGCTGACGGTCGGCTGGCTTGACCTGACCGGTCACAGCGAGGTGACCGTGCTTCCCGAGAAGGTCTTCAGCGAGTACGCCGTGTATTACGCCACGGATGGCGTGAATCTGCGCGCCGGTCCGGGGACGGGGCATAATAAGATACAGGTCGTCGCGCGCGGGACGAAGGTGCAGGCTGCGGCGAAGGACGGGGACTGGACGTTCGTTTCCGTGGACAATAAGTTCGGCTGGATCAAGTCCGACTATCTTTCCACCAAGCCGCCCGCCGAGGCGACCTCCGGCAGTCTGAAAAAGTAGTGACGCCGGGCTTGGCGCGGTGCCGCCGAATGAAGGACCGGGGGTGCTGCGCCCCAGCGCCGCCGCGTTAAGCGCTTTTTTGCAAAAAATTCCGCAGAAAACCGCAGCTTATTTTTGCGAGATTGTTGAGAAAATCCCCCAAAAGATAAATGTTAAGAACCGGGACGGCTTGCTCCGGTTCTTAACTTAATGACATGGGGGAAGCAGCGGCTTATTCTACGGAAAGCGATGAGAAGGACCTTGAGAACATATAAGCTAAGGACCGGGCTGCAATGTCCCGGTCCTCATTTCTTGCATTTTTAAGGACTTTTCCAACATTTACAATCAAATGCGTCAATGCTTCCCGCAGCGCTTTACCGAGACGCATCTGATCCGGGATGGCCGGTAAAGCAACGCACCCCTTAACGATAAAGAGAAGTGCGCGGGAAGCTCGGAAGGTACGTCCCGCGCGATTGGAATCGACAGCTTTCAGAGCTTTTCCAAAGCCCCGAAAACCTGTTCAGTCCGCCGAAAAAGCCTTTTCGACACGCTGGGGAGACCGTCCTTTTAAGACGGTCTCCCCTTTTTTCGCGCCGCCGTGCGGCGGACGCGCGGCTTATGAATTTCCCGCCGGGGCGGAGCCATCCGCCTCGCGCTTGGCAAGCTCTTCCTCCTCCAGCGCGCGGTAGGCGACCTTGCCGACCAGCGTTTTCGGCAGCTCGTCGCGGAACTCGATGTCGCAGGGCATGGCGTACTTCGCAATGTGCTTGCTGCAATAGGACAGCAGCGCCTCGCGCGTCGCGTCGTTGGCGGGCACGCCGGCGGCAAGCTTGACGAAGGCCTTGACCTTCTGCATGCGGTAAGCGTCGGGGATGCCGATGACGCAGCTCATCTGCACCATCTCGTTCGCGTCGAGAATGTTCTCGATCTGCCCCGGATAGACGTTGTAGCCCGACGAGACGATCATGCGCTTGGCGCGCCCGCGGAAGTAGACGAAGCCCTCCGCGTCCATCGTGCCGAGGTCGCCGGTGTAGACCCAGGTGAGACCGTCGGCGTGCGTGCGCAACGTGCGGGCCGTCTCCTCCGGATGCTTCATGTACTCGCGCATCACGGTGGGACCGGCAAGCAGGATCTCGCCCTCCTCGCCGTAGGGCAGCTCGCGGTCGGTGTCCGGCTCGACGATCTTGATGTACGTGTCGGGGAAGGGAACGCCGATGCTGCCCTCCTTGAACATGTGGGGCGGCGTCAGGCAGCAGGCGGTGACCGTTTCGGTCGTGCCGTAGCCCTCGCGCACCTGCACGGGCGCGCCGTGGGAATAGAGGAACTTGTCCAGCTTCTTCTTCAGCTCGATTGACAGGCTGTCTCCTCCGGAGAAAACGCCCTTGAGGGAGCTCAGGTTCGCGCCCTCCATGCTCGGCAGGCGCAGCAACGCCTCGTAGAGCGTGGGCACGCCGGCGATGAAGTTGCAGCGGTACTTGGTGATGAGCTTGGCGTAGCTCTTGGCGGTGAAGCGGGGGACGAGAATGCACCGCCCGCCCTGAGAGAGCATCGTGTGGATGCACACGCCGAGGCCGAAGCCGTGGAACAGCGGCATGGCGGCAAGCATCTTGTCGCCCGGATTGAACATCGGGTTCGCCGCAATGACCTGCTGGCCGAGGGCGTTGAAGTTTTTGTTCGTCAGCACGATGCCCTTGGTCG
>CAKTJA010000161.1 GCA_934567115.1 uncultured Oscillospiraceae bacterium | reverse complement strand
CATTGAGCCAGACCAGCGCGCGCTTCCGGGGATCGGCCTCCGCCCAGGCGTCCACCACGTCGCGCGCAAAATTGAAGCGGGCGGGGACGCGCAGCTCATAGTTCTTTTTGAAGTCCGCATACGAATCGAAGGTCGTGCGGGAAAGCAGTTTGGACAACAGCATGATTTTTTTCCTCCTGACGCATGGATGAGTGAGAAACAATCGGGCTGATGGAGACCGGAGAGCTGCCGGGGATGAAAAAAGACCTCCGTCCCTAAATTAGGACGAAGGTCTTTCGCGTTACCACCTAAATTCGCGCTGTACAGATAGATAAATACAGCCGCGCTCTCAACCGGCACGGGCGCATTTTTGAAAAACAGAGAGAAACGCCGATGCCTCTCCCTTTTAACGTGGGGAATCCGTCGCCGCCTACTTGGGTCGAGCCTTTCGGGACGAAGCTCCGAGACTACTTCGCCGGTCTCCTCACGAGGCGCTTCCACCGTCCGCCTCTCTCTTTGCTTCGGATCAACCGGGTACTCCTTCTCTTCACAGCCGATGTATGAAGTTGAGCATAGTTTAGCAAACCGTCCTTCCGTTGTCAAGACCCGGTTTTGCAATTTTTGCGCGGCGGGGAAGAGAGGGACTTTCTTGACGAGGAGCGGGAAAGTTGCTATAATGAGCAAAAAGATCGGATACGGAGGGATCGAACGGACATGGAATCTGACGACGGCAATTGTGCGCCCATAAGTCCCATCCGTCTGCATCTGAATCGGAAAAACAAAAAAGAAGGCAGCTCTGCGTCTTAGGCGCAGGGGTGCCTTTTCGTGTCTTTGCCGCCGAAAAACGGCGTTAGTGGGAAGGGGTTTTGATTTTTGCAAGGGATTTATACACTGATTATCGTGATCTGTTTGATCTTCTCGGCCTATTTTTCCGCGACGGAGACGGCGTTTTCCTCGCTCAACCGCACGCGGCTGAAAACCATGGCCGAAAAAGGGGAGAAGAGGGCCATTCTCGCCTGCAAGCTCTCCGACCAATACGACAAATTGATCTCCACCATTCTGATCGGCAACAACATCGTAAACATTTTGGCTGCGTCCGTGGGCACGATGCTGTTTGTCAGCCTTTACGGCGATGTAGGCGCGACGATTTCGACCATCGTGCTGACGATCCTGGTGCTGATCTTCGGCGAGGTTTCGCCCAAGAGCATCGCCAAGGACTGCCCGGAGAAGTTCGCGATGTTCTCCGCGCCGTTCATCCGCGTGCTGATGGCGGTGTTTACGCCGCTGAACTTTCTGTTTTCGCAGTGGAAAAAGCTGCTGGCGCGCATGTTTCATTTGGAGAGAAGCAGCAAAATGTCGCAGGACGAGCTGCTGATGCTCGTCAACGAAGTGCAGCAGGACGGCAGCATCGACGAAAACGAGGGCGACTTGCTCAAGAACGCGATTGAGTTTACCGACCTGGAGGCGGCGGACATCCTGATCCACCGCGTGGAGCTGGCGATGCTGCCGGTGGATGCGACGAAAGAAGAAGTTGCCGCGATGTTCACCGAGACGCGCTATTCCCGCCTGCTGGTTTACGAAGGCTCGATCGATCATATTCTGGGCGTGGTGCTGCACAAGGATTTTTATGTCGGCAGCGGCATTACCGACAAGCCCCTGCGCCAGATTGTGTCGCCCGTGCTGTTTGTGCTGGAGCACACGCGCATCCGGCAGATCCTCAAGCGGATGCAGAAGGCCAAGACGCAGCTGGCCGTGGTGCTGGACGAATACGGCGGCGTCTTCGGCATTGTGACGATGACCGATCTCCTCGCGCAGCTCGTCGGTGACTTTGGCGATGCGGATGACGAGCCCGAGGCACCCGAAATCGTGCAGCTCGCCGAGGACACCTGGAAGATTCGCGGCGACGCGGCGCTCGACACGGTTGCCGAGACGCTGAAGCTTGAGCTGCCGACCGATGAATACGACACCTTTGGCGGCTACATCATGGGGCTGCACGCCTCCGTCCCCGCAGACGGCACGGTCTTCTCCATCGATACAGACGACCTCGCGTTCACCGACTGCCTGGTGGAAAACCGCCGCATCGTGACCGCAACGGTCAAGCGGCTCCCCGCAAAAGAGCCGATCGAGGCGTAAAAGGAATACAAAAAAAGAAAACCGCCGACGGCGGTTTTCTTTTTTCCTTTTACTTAAAGAACTTATCCCAGATGCCGAACGCGAAGATGAACAGCACGATGAGGGGCAGGACGCAGGTGAAATACACGCGCAGGCGGCGGCTGACCTTCAGCCCATGGCCCGCGTTTGCCTCGGCGAGGTAGTTGTCGAAGCCCCAGCCGTAGCGCGTCACGCAGAACAGCAGGTAGACAAGCGAGCCGAGCGGCAGGAACAGGTTGCTGACGAGGAAGTCCTCAAAGTCGAGGACGGCGCCGCCAAACGGCGCGAAGATGTCCGACTGCCAGAGGTTATAGCCGAAGACGCAGGGCAGCGACAAAATCGAAATCAGCACGAGGTTGATGAGCGAAGACTTCATGCGCGACCAGCGGAAGAGCTCCATGTCGCAGCAGATGATGTTTTCAAACACCGCAAAGACGGTGGAGAGCGCCGCAAACGCCATGAAGATGAAGAACAGGCTGCCCCAAAGTCTGCCGAGCGGCATGTTGGCAAAGATGTTGGGCAGGGTGACGAAGATGAGGTTGGGGCCCGCGTCCGGGTTGACGCCGTAGCTGTAGCAGGCGGGGAAAATAATCAGACCCGCCGTAATCGCGACAAAGGTGTCGAGCGCGACCACGCGCACCGACTCGCCGAGCAGGGTGTGATCTCTGCCGATGTAGCTGCCGAAGATCGCCATCGCGCCGACGCCGAGGCTGAGCGTGAAGAACGCCTGGTTCATCGCGCCGACCAGCGTGGAGACGATGCCGACCGACTTCATGCGTGCAAAGTCCGGCACGAGGAAGAAGCGCAGCCCTTCCTTTGCCCCCGGCATGAAGAAGCTGTGCACCGCGAGCGCGACCATAATGGCAAGCAGCGCGATCATCATGACCTTGGTGACGCGCTCAAGCCCGTTCTGCAAGCCGATGACGCAGACCGCGATGCCGAGCACGACCACGACGAGCATCCAGAACGCCATCGTCCCGGGGCTTGCCAGCATGTCGATGAATGCCGCGCCGACCTGCTCGGTGCTCACGCCCTCGAGTTTACCGGCGGCGGTGAGATAGAAATAGTGCAGCATCCAGCCCGCGACCGTGGTGTAGAACATCATCAGCAGGTAGCAGCCGATGAGGGTGAAATAGCCGTGGATATGCCACTTCTGCCCCGGCTTTTCCAGTGCCTGATACGCACGGACAGGGCTCTTC
>CAKTJA010000160.1 GCA_934567115.1 uncultured Oscillospiraceae bacterium | reverse complement strand
ACGAACGGAAAGGCCGCCACGACAAGGGGAACGATGGTGGCCGTCGTGCCGACGGTGGTCCCGATCAGCGCGCGGGAGAGAGGGAAGACCATGATCATCAGGATCAGAAACGGAATGGAGCGCAGAAGATTGATGATGACGTTGAGCGCCCACATAACGCCCTTCGGCAGGGGGAGCACCCCGCCCTTTTCGCCGGCGACCAGCAGTACGCCGAGCGGCAGGCCGATCACGACGGCGAACGCCGTGGACAAAAGCGTGACATAAAACGTCTCCCAGATTGCAAACGGGAACTGTGTGCGGAGCATCTGCATCAGCTCGGTCACGCGCTCGGCGGAAAACAGGTTACTGTACATCGACGCTCACCTCCTCGACCTGAAGATTTTCAATGCTTTTCAAAAATGCCTCCGCACGGTCGAACTGCGCGGTCGGGATCCCCAGCAGGATGCTGCCGTAGACCTCCTCGGAGAGCTTCTGCGTGGTGGCGGAGATCACGTTCGCGGCGATCCCCTCCTCGGTGGCGAGACGCGCGACAAGGGGGATCGAGGTGGTCTTCGCGCTGCGGAAGATCAGGCGGAGCCGCCGTTCGTGCTGCGGGTCGGAAACCGTGAGGTCCGCCCCGCCGGGGAAGACGAGGTGACGCGCGGCGGCGGACTTCGGCGCGGAAAAGACGGCGGAAACCAGTCCGTCCTCGACTACGGAGCCGTCGTCAAGAATGGCGACATGGTTGCAGACCTCCTTCACCACGCTCATCTGGTGCGTGATGATGACCACCGTGATGCCGAGCTTCCGGTTGATGTCGCCGATCAGCTCAAGGATCTGGCGCGTGGTCTTCGGGTCAAGCGCGCTGGTGGCCTCGTCGCACAGCAGGACCTTCGGGTCGGTCGCCAGCGCGCGGGCAATGGCGATCCGCTGCTTCTGACCGCCGGAGAGCTGCGCGGGGTAAGCTTTCGCCTTGTCGGGAAGACCGACCAGCGCAAGCAGCTCACGCGCGCGGTCAGCCGCCTCGCGGCGGCCGACCCCCGAAAGCTCCATCGGGAAGCAGATATTGTCCAGACAGCTGCGCTGCATGAGAAGATTGAAGCATTGGAAGATCATGGTGATCCTGCGGCGGGCGGCGCGCAGCTGTGCCGGGGACATGGAGTCGAGCCGTTCGCCGTCTACGATCACCTCGCCGGAGGTGGGCCGCTCGAGCATGTTCATGCAGCGGACGAGCGTGCTTTTGCCGGCCCCGCTCATGCCGATGATGCCGTAGATATCACCGTCCGGAACGGTCAGGGAGACGTCCTTGAGCGCATCCACCCGCCCACCGGCGGTCTCAAAGACCTTGCTGACGTGTTTAAGTTCGATCAAGGATACTCTCTCCTTTCGTTCGGCTCACTTCAGTGCGTCGAGCGAGGTCTGCTTGCCGCCGTAGAGGCCCATCGGCTCAACATGAACGGCGGATACGGAGACGATGTGCGTGCCGTTTTCGGCATTGAAGTCGTCAAGATAGGGGACATGCTGGAAGTAGTTCGCGTCCACCGCGCCGTCCTCAACAACGGTGTTGGGCACAACATAGTCCGTGTAGACCTGAATGTCGAGCGTGATGCCGCGCTCGGCGAGGATGTCTCTTACGACCTCAAGGATCTCCGCGTGCGGAGCGGGGGAGGCGGCGACGGAAATGGTCTGACCGGACAGCGCGTCGTAATCGACGTCCGCGGCGTAGCCGTCGCCGGGGTTGTTGACCGTGCTGACGACCGAGCCGTCATACTTCTCGGCGATAAAGTCGGCGACCTGACGGCTTTCGAGCGCGGCGACCAGAGCCTTGGTCTTATCGCTGTTCTCGTTGCCCTCCTTGACGGCGAGAATGTTGGCGTAGGCGGAGGAGGAGCCTTCAATGGTCAGGGAATCCTTAACGGGGTTAAGTCCCGCGCTGATGGCGTAGTTCGAGTTAATGACGGCGTAATCCACGTCCTGGAGAACGTTGGGGATCTGCGCGGCCTCGGTCTCGACGATCTCAACGTTGTGGGGATTTTCGACGATGTCGTTCTTGGTGGCGGCGATGCCGGCGCCTTCCTTGAGCTTGATGATGCCGTTGGCCTCAAGCAGCAGAAGCGCGCGGGCCTCGTTGGTGGTGTCGTTGGGGACGGCGATCTGGAGCGTGTCGTTCTTCTTGCCGCAGCCGGCGAGAATGCCGAGGGCGAGTACGGCGGTCAGTAAAATGGAAACGGTTCTTTTCATGGTTTTTTTCATCCTTTTCTTTTATTTTTTGTTTTTATCCGTCTGCGCGGAGCATTCCGTCACACGGGCGCATTCGCCCGGACGGATACGGGGTTCCATACGGCAGACACATTCGTTCCTTCCAAATCATTCTCACAGCTTCAAAGCCTCCTTTTATCGGGACGCACTCAGTTATACACGAAAAGGCGGTTTTTGTCCAATATCCTGTAAAGATACTGGGCTATAGGTTCAACCTATAACTTGGAGCTGTGAGGCGTCCGACTGGCCGTGGAGATACTCGCGGATCTTTTCGACGTACAGCCGGCCGACGCTGCTGAGGATCTGGTTTTTCTTCACGATGTAGCCGATCTTCATCACGCCGTTGATGGGGCTGTCGTCCGAGAGGGGGATCGCCCGGTAATCGCCGCCGTTCAGCTCCTCGCACACGATGCCGGAGCAGAGCGTGTAGCCGTACAGCCCGACCATCAGATTGACCATCGTGGCGCGGTCGTTGACCTTGATGGTCTGGGAGTAGTCGTTCATGGAGCTGAGCTCCTCCGAAAAGTAGAACGAGTCGTTGCCGCCCTGCTCAAACGAAAGGAAGGGGTAGTCGCTCAGCTCCTCGCCGCAGATCACGCTGCGGTCGGACAGCGGGTGGTTTTTCCACAGGTACACATAGGACTTGCAGTCGATCAGCTCATGGAACTCGATATCGTTCGCGCGCAGGATCTTGGTGATGACGTTGCGGTTGAAGTCGCTGAGATAGAGAATGCCGATCTCGCTTCGTAGGGTGCTCACATCCTCGATGACCTCGCGGGTCTTGGCCTCGCGGATGGCAAATTCGTATTTTGAAGCGTCGAAGCTTTTCGCCATCTCCACAAAGGACTTGACGGCGAAGGAGTAATGCTGCGTGGTGACGCCGAACTTCTTTTTCAGCTGTCCGGGGTGCGTGTACTTCTCCACAAGCGTTTCGTATTGATGGAACAGCTGGCGGGCGCCGGAGATGAACTCCTGCCCGTCGTTCGTGAGCGTGACGCCGCGTCCACTGCGGCGGAAGATCGTGATGCCAAGCTCACGCTCAAGCTCCTGCATCGCGCCGGTGAGCGAGGGCTGGGCGATGTAGAGCCGTTCCGCCGCCTTGTTCATCGAGCCGGTCTC
>CAKTJA010000159.1 GCA_934567115.1 uncultured Oscillospiraceae bacterium | reverse complement strand
AGCTCCTCAAGCGTCGTCATCACGTACTGGCACACGACCGCGTCGTCGTTCGTCGCAAGCGGAACATAATCGACCACCGGCCGCTTTGTGATGACGACGCCGGCTGCGTGCGTCGAGGCGTGGCGCGGCATTCCCTCCAGCGCGCGCGCCGTATCGATCAGGCGCTTTACCCTCTCGTCCCCCTCGTACCTCTCGTGCAGCTCGCGCGAGAGCCTGAGCGCGTCGTCCAGCGTGATATGCAGGTTCCCCGGGCCGCCCGGCACGAGCTTTGCGATCACGTCGCACTCGGCGTAGGTCATGTTCAGCGCGCGGCCGACGTCCCGGATCGCGCCCCGCGCGGCCATCGTGCCGAAGGTCACGATCTGCGCAACATGGTCGTCGCCGTATTTGCGGCGGACGTAATCGACCACCTCGCCGCGCCGCGTATCGCCGAAGTCCATGTCGATATCGGGCATGGAGACCCGCTCCGGATTCAGAAACCGTTCGAAGAAAAGGCCGTACTTCATCGGCTCGATGTCCGTGATATACAGGCAGTAGCTCACGATGCTGCCCGCCGCGCTGCCGCGCCCCGGGCCGACGGGGATCCCCGCCTCCCTGGCGTAGCGCACGAAGTCGGAGACGATGAGGAAGTAGTCCACGAAGCCCATCTTCTCGATCATGTTTTCCTCATATTCAAGCTGAGCGCGCTGCCTGTCCGTCCCCTCGCCGTAGCGCCGGGCAAAGCCCTCGGCGCAGAGCTTTTTGAAATAGCTCAGCGAGGTATGCCCCTCGGGGACCTTGAACTCCGGCAGATGGTATTTGCCGAAGGTGAACTCAAGCGCGCACATATCCGCGATCTTCTGCGTATTCTCCACCGCGCCGGGGTAAGCGCCGAACAGCGTCTCCATCTCCTCCGTCGAGCGGAGGTAAAAATTCTGCGGCTCATAGCGCATGCGGTTCTCATCGTCCACCGTCTTCCCCGTTTGAATGCACAGCAGAACGTCGTGCGCGTAGGCGTCGGACTTTTCAAGATAGTGCGCGTCATTGGTGCAGACGAGGGGAAGCCCCGTCTCCTCATGCATGCGCAGCAGCCCCTTATTCACGACCGCCTGATCGCGGATACCGTGATCCTGAAGCTCCAAATAAAAGCGATCCGGTCCAAATATTTCAGACAGTGTTAAGGCATATTCCTTTGCAGATTCGTATCCGCCGTTTCGAAGCCTGCGCGGGATCTCGCCGGCAAGGCAGGCGGAGAGCGCGATCAGCCCGTCCGCATGCTCGCGCAGCAGCTCGAGATCGATACGCGGCTTAATGTAGAACCCCTCGATAAAGGCCTTTGAGACCATGAAGGAAAGGTTTCGGTACCCCTCCTCATTCTCGCACAGCAGCACGAGATGGCGCGCCTCCGAATCAAACTCATGCTGCTTGTCGAAGCGGGTGCGCGGCGCAACGTATACCTCGCAGCCGATGATGGGCTTCACGCCCTCTGCCCTGCATGCACGGTAAAAGTCGATCGCGCCGTACATCACGCCGTGGTCGGTGACGGCGACCGCCGTCTGCCCCAGCGCACGGACCCGCTTCGCCAGCGCGCTGATACGGCACGCTCCGTCAAGCAGACTGTATTCCGTATGAACATGCAGATGAACAAACGACATGGCCCTCTCTCCTTACGGCGTCTCTTTTCCCGCAAGCTCCATCAGCTTGCGCATGCGGTGGTTCAGGCAGGATTTCGTCAGCGGCGGGTCGAAGGTCTCCGCCAGCTCGCTGAGCGTCAGCTCCGGCTGCAAAAGCCGCGCGACCGCGACCTCCTGCAGCTTCACGGGAAGCGAGGCGACGATCCCCGCGTCGGTCAGCCGGGTGAGCGCCTCGATCTGTCCGCGCGAGGCGGCGACGGCCTTGTCCAGATTTGCCGCGTCGCAGTTGACGCGCCGGTTAACGGTGTTGCGCATCTCCTTTTCGACCTTCGCCGCCATGACCTCCGTCGCGGCGGCCGGCGCGCCGATGCGCGTGAGCAGATCCTCAATGTGGTTGCTCTGCTTAAAGTAGGTGACGCCGTTGCCCTGACGCCGGACGCTCTTCGGCTCGCAGCCCATGTCGCGCAGCAGCGCCTCGACCTCCCGGCCGGCCTGCAAATGCGGCGTCGCCAGCTCCAAATGATAGCGCTTGCGCGGATCGGTCACGCTTCCGCCCGCAAGAAACGCGCCGCGCAGAAAGGCGGTGCGGCAGCAGTCCTCCTCAAGCAGGGCGAAGTTGACGTGCAGCGCGAAGTGCTGACTTGCGTCATAGCCGAGCGCCTCAAAAACAGCGGCCAGCTTGCTCTCGTCCGTTATGCGAAGAATGCGCTTACCGCTCCCCTCGTCGGGCAGCGCGTCGAAGCGCAGGGCAAACGCCTTTTGAAAAAGTTTCGGCAGTCTCGCGGCAAAATCGTCGCTCTCGGTGACGATGCGCGCCTCGGTCCGGGAAAAGCTTCCCGCGTAAAGCAAAACGCCGTACGCCTCCGCGCACGCGCAGCAGCGGCGCACGATCGGCACGCGGCAAAGCTCTGATTTCACGTCGGATGAAAAGGACATTCCCTTGCCCCCCATTCAGCCGCGCGTGATGTCGCGGTGATTCTCAAAAGCCGGGTAGCCGAGCTTGTTGACATAGTCCGTCACGGCGCGCGCGATGGATACGGACCTGTGCCGTCCCCCGGTGCACCCGACCGCGATGACAAGCATCGCCTTCCCCTCCTCCTGATAGAGCGGGAGCAGAAATGCAAGCATCTGCTCCAGTCTTGCAAGAAACTCCTTCGACTGCGGGAAGGAGAAGACATAGTGGTACACGTCGTCGTCCATGCCGGTTTTCCCGCGCAGCTCCGGAATGTAAAACGGATTTGGCATGAAGCGCACGTCGAACACCAGATCCGCCTCCAGCGGAACGCCGTACTTATAGCCGAACGAAACGACGCTGACGCTCATTTTCACACGCTGTCCCTTTTCGCCGAAAAGACTGTACAACTCTCCCCTCAGCTTTGCCGCCGGCAGCTGGGAGGTGTCTATGACAAAATCCGCGCGCTCACGCAGAGGACGCAGCAGCTCCGTCTCCCGGCGGACGGCGTCCTCGATCGTCGACCCGTCCCGCAGCAGCGGATGCCGGCGGCGGGTCTCCTTATAGCGCTTGATGATGACCTGCGTATCCGCCTCAAGATAGAGCAGACGGCACAGCGTCCCAGCAGCGTTCAGTCTGTCGATCACGTCCAGAAGCTCCGGAAAGCTTTCGCTGCCGCCGCGAATGTCGTTCACCAGCGCCACACGGTCATACCTGCCGTCGCTCGACGCGGAAAATTCGGCGAACTTCGGGATAATGCCGGCGGGCATATTGTCCACCGTATAGTAGCCCATATCCTCAAGACAAGCCGCGGCGCGGGATTTTCCCGCGCCGGACAGGCCCGAAATAACCAGGATCTCCATGCTCCATCTCTCCTATCGCACGC
>CAKTJA010000158.1 GCA_934567115.1 uncultured Oscillospiraceae bacterium | reverse complement strand
GAGCCGCACCGTCCGCCGCGCGGCGGCGCTTCACCGCCTCCGCCTCCTCCACCGCCGAAGCCGAACGCTCCTCCGCCTCCGCCGCATGACGACACGCCGCCCGAAAACGGCGCGGACCGCGACGGCGGCGCGTTTGGGGAGGGCTTTGCATTTCTCAACCGCATTTTGGAAAAGCTCCACCTTCAGGATCTGGACGGCGCGGACCTGATGCTGCTGCTTCTCCTGTTCTTTCTCTTCGAGGAAAAGGCGGACGACGAGCTGCTGATCGCCCTCGGGCTTCTGCTTATTCTGTAAAAAACCGGCTGACGGAAACCCGCCAGCCGGCTGCATTTTTTCACGGACCGCGCTGCGGACGCCGTCCGCTCTTGCGTTCCGCCGCGTTGTTCGGTATAATGGAGAAAAATAATCGCACTGTGAGGTACAATGCATGAAGATCATGGCCATCGACTACGGCGACGCGCACACCGGCGTTGCCGTCTCCGACGCTCTTGAGACCCTCGCCGGGTTCACGACCGTCATCCACACGCACCGTCCGGAGGCCGTTGCTGCCGAGATCGCGCAGCTCGCCATACAGCACAGCGCCGCCGAGCTGGTGCTCGGGCACCCGCTCAATATGGACGGCTCACGCGGTCCGCGCGCGGAAAAGGCCGAGGCCTTCGCCGCTCTGCTCCGCGAAACAACGGGTCTTCCGGTCACGCTCTGGGACGAGCGCCGCACCACCATCGACGCGCACAACATCCTCATGGCGGGCGGGAAAAACGCGCGGCAGCGGAAGAAGACCGTGGACGCGGTCGCCGCAAGCCTGATGCTTGAGGGATACCTGTCCCTCCGCGCGCGGCGGAGGGCGGCGGAAAATCCGCTTTGATCGGCGGCCCCTCGTGTCCCGGCTAAGTTGAAGCGTCTGACTCTGCGTTCGGCTCGTACAGCACCCTGCCGTCGGGCAGCGTGAAGGCCGAGGCGTCCACCCCGCCGTATTCGACCGCCAGCGCAGCCATGCGGTAGATCACCTCGTCGCCGCACTGCCGCTCCGCCGCGGCAAGCAGCCCGGAATCGACGCTGACCCAGTAGCGCTCAACATAGCCGCCCTCGTCCGCCGCCGTCTCCACATAAATGCAGCTTACGCTCTCCAGCATGCGGTAGTCCGCCGCAGCGATCCGCTCAACAGGCAGCGCCAGAACATCCTCATAGGTCAGGATCCCCTGCTCCGCGTCCTGCGAAAGCACTGTGGCGCCGGAAAAATATTTCCTGCCGCTTCCGTACCAGACATAGGACGTGCCCTCTCCGGTAATGACGCGGCGGACCTGCCCGTCCGGTTCGCTAACGTCGAGGCGAAGCCAACCGTCCGCCTCCCGCACCTCGGCGACGCTCACGCCGCTTCCCCCGCTCCAGTACCGCTCTACCGTGACGGTCCTGCTGTAGGACGCGGGACGGGAGAGCGCGGCGATCACGCTCTGCACTGTGTCCGGACGGACCTCGATGCGCTCCACCGTCTCAGTCCCGATCACGGAACCGCCCGGCTCCGTGCCGCCCGGCTCCGCCGGGAGGACGACCCTCTCCGGCTGGCGCAGGCTTCCGCGCACCGTAAAGGCGGCCACGAGCAGGATGATAAGGCCGCAGGCAATGCCGACCGGCGTTCTTCTCTGCTTTTTCACCACCTGCTCCCGCCACCTCTCCGGTTGAAATTCAGGACTGATAATCCGTCGGACGCTCCGCTCTCAGGCCGAAGTACCACTCGATCGCGTCCGCAATGCGCCCGCACGCGCAGCCGTCGCCGTAGGGGTTGACCGCGCGCGCCATCGCCGCATATGCCTCCGCGTCGCGCAGCAGACGGTTCCCCAGCTCCAATATCCGGTCGTACTCCACGCCGGCAAGCTTCACCGTCCCCGCAGCCACGGCCTCCGGCCGCTCGGTCTCCTTCCTGAGCACGAGCACCGGCTTGCCGAGCGCGGGCGCTTCCTCCTGCAGCCCTCCGGAGTCCGTCATTACCATGTAGCACCGCGCCATGAGATTGTGCATCTCGTCTGCGGCGATCGGGTCGATCAGATGCACGCGCGGCGCGCCGCCAAGCTGCTGCCGCGCCGCCTCCTGTACGACCGGGGACAGGTGAACCGGATAGATCAGCTCGCAGTCCTCATTTTCGTGCGCAAGCTCGCGCAGCGCAAGCATGATGTTTTTCATCGGCTCGCCGTAGTTTTCCCTTCGATGACAGGTCACAAGGATGACCTTTCTGCGCTCATAATCCATCTGATTGAGCAGCTCAGTTGTAAAGCGATAATCCTTGCGCACGGTCGTCTTGAGCGCATCTATCACCGTATTCCCGGTGATAAACACGCCATCGCTCACGCCCTCGCGCGCAAGATTTTCGCGATTGCTCCGCGTTGGGCAGAAATGGAGGTCGGCGAGCCGCGTCACAAGCTGCCGGTTCATCTCCTCCGGAAAGGGAGAATACTTGTCATAGGTTCGAAGCCCTGCCTCGACGTGCCCAACCCTGACCTTGTGGTAAAACGCGGACAGCGCGCCGGCAAAGGTCGTGGACGTATCCCCGTGGACGAGGATCATGTCGGGTGCAAAGCGGTCGATCACGTCGTCCATCCCGGAAAGGCACCTGCCCGTGATCCCGGAAAGCGTCTGACGCTCCGTCATGATGTTCAGGTCCGCGTCCGCCTGCAGGTGAAAGACCTGCATCACGCTGTCGAGCATCTGACGGTGCTGCGCGGTCACGCAGCACAGGCTCTCGATCCCCTCGCGTCCGGAAAGCTCGCGGACGAGAGGGGCCATTTTGATCGCCTCCGGCCTTGTGCCGAAAACGCTCATCACCTTAATCTTTTTCATCCTGTTCTCCCTCCTGCCGCTCCGCATCGCTCTGCTGCGGCGGAGCGTCGTGCTCCTCCTCCGCCTTTTCGCGGGCGGTCTCCGCGATCTCACGCGGGAAGATCACTCTCGCCGTCACATAGGCCACCGCCGCAAGCGCGGCAAGCAGCAGCATCGCTCTCAGCTCGCCCCCGGTCGTGAGCACGACGGCGGAAAGGCCGAGAATGCTGCTCACGACATACAGCGCCGCGACGGTCTGCTTCTGGTTCAGCCCCATATCCATCATGCGGTGGTGCACATGGCCGCGGTCCGGCATCATCGGGCTCTGCCCGCGGGCGACACGGCGGATGATGGCGAACGCCGTGTCGAAGATCGGAAGCCCCAGAACCAGAAACGGCACCGCGAAGGAGATCACCGCATAGTACTTGAACAGCCCCTGGATCGAATAGGTCGCGAGAATGTAGCCAAGAAAGGTCGAGCCGGTGTCCCCCATGAACATTTTCGCCGGGTTCCGGTTGTAGGGCATAAAGCCCAGACACGCCCCCGCGAGCGCCGCCATCACGATGGCGACCTGCCCCTCGGAGACGGCGACAGCGATGACCAGCATCGTCAGCGCGCTGATGGTGGAAACGCCGCTTGCAAGACCGTCCAGCC
>CAKTJA010000157.1 GCA_934567115.1 uncultured Oscillospiraceae bacterium | reverse complement strand
CCGTAACGGTAAGGAAGAGTGTGCGCGGGAAACCCAAGAGGGGTGTCCTGCGCTATTAAAATCAACAGTTTTCAGAATTTTTTCAAAGTTCTGAAAACTTGCTCAGTGCGTCAAAAAGGCTTTTTCGACGCGCCGAAACGGAGCGGCGCAGTTTGCGCCGCTCCGTTTTTTGTCGGTCAAAATTCTCTTCCCTCCGCCGGGAGGCCAGCCTCTTTGACGAGCCGCCGTGTCCCGCTCCCCGCCGTCCGTCAGTTTGGGCAGGGGAACGCGGAGAACACCGCGTGACCGTCCACAAACGTAAAGGGAAACTCAAATACCTCCGTCTCGCCGGTGGGGACCATGCCGCCCGCCGCCTCGTCAAACTCCTGCCGGGAAACGGTATCCGTCAAAACGCCCCCGCCGCCGTCAAGCACAACGGAAAACTCCTCATTGGCGATGGTGATGTCGCTGCCCCGGTCGGCCCACGCGGCGTAAAGCGCGCCGTCGGACTCGACAAAGCGTCCGGTGGCGATCCACTCGTCGGCAAGCTCCCCGCTGACGTACCTGCACAGCAGCGCACGCAGCCCGTCGAGCGTGTTGACCCCGTCGAGCGTGACGCGGGCAAGGGGAAGGCCGTCCACCGTGATGCCGGGAGCGCCGCTGTCCACCGGTGGCGTTGTCATGTTGAACCACGACCACACGGTCCTTGCGGAATAGTAGTCCGCGATCACGGTCTCCTCCTGCGGAACGTCAAGCAGCGATTGCGTATGCGCGTCAAGCGCGTTGTAGAAGCGGCTGTAGGGAATGTAGAACTTCTGCGCACCTGCTGCATAGGGCGCGATAACATAGGTGTCAAAGGCGACGGTCATGCCCTTATCGTCGAAATAAAAATTCGCGTTGGCGGCAAGGTCGAAGATGTAGGAGGCATAATCGTCGTAGTAATACTCGCCCAGCTCCTGTGCGTCGATCTGCTCCAGAACGGCCATCGCCAGCGTGTGCGTCAGCGTTTCGCCGAGGGCGTTGTCGTCCGAGGACCGCGCGTCAAGCTCGTCGAGCGTCAGAAACTCGCCGGTGGTAAGGTCGAAGTTCCAGGCGTGTATGCCCTCCCAGCCGTGCGCGCCGCCGTAGTTGGAATAGCCCACGCCCCAGACGCTTGCAAGGCCGCTGTGCTGGCAGATGCTGTCAACGATCAGCTCCTCGGCGTAGTTCGTCCAGTAGGCGCGCCGCTCCGCGTCGAGACTGCCGTAATGCTCCCGCGCCGCGTCCAGCGCCTCCTGCGCGGAGGCGTCCAGCGTCTCCGCCGCGCGCTGCATCTCGGCGTTGAACGCAAGGACTGCGGCGTATTCCTGCGGCACGTCGACCGCCGCGTTGCTGCCCGGCGGCGCATAGACCTCGTTTGCCGCTGTGCGGACCTCGAGCTGCGGAAGCTCGTATTTTTCGATCAGCAGCACCGTTCCGTCGTCGGCCTTGTATTCGGTCTCCTTCATCATCCGATCGGTGAACTCGATCCGCAGACTGTCCTCCGGTGCGGACCCATCGTCCTTCGGTCCGTCAAGGCCGCTCGGATCGAGCTTGACGGCACAGGCGGTAAGCGCCGCCGTCAGCGCGGCCGCAAGAAGCAGCGCCGTTATTTTTTTCATGGTCCTTTCCTCCCTTCAGTCTCTCCGGAGGCCGCAAGGCCCCCGGCGCCGTCCGTGCGCTCCTCCGCAGCGGCGGAGCGTCCCGCGCCCAGGATCACCGGATCGGTCGTCCACGCGCTCCCCGGCGCGGCGGCGGAAAGCTCCGGATAGGCAAGCACATACTGGTCCTCGGCGCGCGCCGTGAGCGCGAAAAGCTCCTGCGCCGACGCGTCGAGCCTCCGTACGCTCGCGCTTTTTGTAAGGACCGGCGCGGACGCGGTCCGCTTCATCCGCTTCAAAAGCGCGCGCCCGCGTTCGCCGCAGGCCAGCACGCGCAGATATGCGGGGCGCGCCGGTACCTCTCTCGGCACGATCCCAAGCGCGGCGGAAAGCAGCATCCGCCTCAGCCTCGCATAGGCGTAACGCTTCGAGCGCGTCAGCGCAAGCAGCTCGTCGATCGTCGAGGCGCGCTGCACGGCGGCGTAAAATCTGTGATACAGGCCCTCGCCCCCGCCGTCGTAGGGGGCAAGCTCCTCCTCCCGCATGGAGCGCAGCCGGGAAAGCAGCGTCCGCTCGACCGTTTTCCATCCGACCGGCGCGCGGCCCGCAGCACACTCGCGCCGGTAGACCTCGAAGCTCTCCTCGGTGAGATACGGCGAAGCGTCCTCCCCGCGCAGCAGCAGCTCGCGAATGCGGCTCGCCGAGGCGAAGCCCCCCTCCGCCGCGCCGCTGTCGTGCGCGGCTCCTCTGCGCGGCAGGGCCAGCGGAGCCATGTCCGCACCGAGCCGGCAGATCGCCTTGCAGTACTCCGTGCCAAGAATGTCGTTCGGACCCGTCAGTACGTCGGCGTCGCTCCCGATCAGCTCGCGCGCCGCGCGCTCCCGTGCGGCGGCAAAGGAAACGCCGTCGCCGAGCCGTTGGCGCAGCAGAGCGGCGAACCGCTCGGAAAGCAGACAGTCCGCCGCGCGGCAGAGCTTTTCCGCGTCCCCGCACTCGCTGCCGAACACAAGGGTGTCGACCACGCCGGTCGCCGCGAGAACGGCGACGCCGAGCGCCGCGAAGCCCTCCGCCGACGAAACGGCCCACGGCAGCGGAAGCTCCAGTACGAGGTCAACGCCGCCGCGCACGGCGGTCTCGGCCCGCGCATGCGCGCGCATCACGGCGAAGTCGCCGCGCTGAACAAAATCGCCGCTCATCGCGCAGACCACGGCGGTATCCCCGCCCAGCCTCCGCCGCAGCTCCTCCAGCTGCCACGCGTGGCCCCGGTGAAATGGATTATATTCACAAATGATACCAGCTGTATGCATTGAAATCATCTCAAAACGGTTACAAATTTGTATTCTGCAAAAATTTATGGTTGTCATCGGGGAAAATTTTGTTATAATAAAAAGGTATATCGCCGCCGCCCGCACGGTCCGTCCCCCGACAGGACTATCTTAACCGAATCCGGGCGGCATTGCAAGACGCAGGGCGCGAAAAAAGCCGCCGTGCGTCTGCACGCGCGAGGATCCCGTCCGCCGCCCGCGAAGATCCCCGCCTTCCCCGAACCGATACCAGCCGCGGCGGCAGAATGGAGATTTGCAACATGAACGTTTTGGTTATCAACGCAGGAAGCTCTTCCCTGAAGTATCAGCTTCTCAATCCCGCCACCGGCGTGCTGCTTGCCAAGGGCCTTTGCGAGCGCATCGGCATCGACGGCAAGTTCACCTACAAGCCTCAGGTCGCCGGGAAGGAGAGCATCAAGGCCGCCGACGTGGCCATGCCCACCCACAACGAGGCTATTTCCGCCGTGCTCAGCGCCCTTGTTGACGAAAAGAACGGCGTGATCGCTTCGATGAAGGAGATCGACGCCGTCGGTCACCGCGTCGTCCACGGCGGAGAGA
>CAKTJA010000156.1 GCA_934567115.1 uncultured Oscillospiraceae bacterium | reverse complement strand
GAGGACTTCTCTTCATCCGACTGTGCCACCAGACACGGCACCTCATGCAAACCCGCAAGCCGCGCCGCGCGCAGCCGCCGCTCGCCCGCGATCAGCTCATAGCCGGAATCGCCGCGCCTTACGGTCAGCGGCTGCAAAATACCGTAGCGCCGTATGCTCTCCGACAGCTCGCGCAGTGAGTCCGGGTCGAAGCAGCGCCGGGGCTGGTTCGGGTTCGCGCGGATCGCGTCCACGTTGAGATAGAGCACGCGGCGCGAAAGCCACGACGTTTTTCGCGTCAGGACCATGTGGATCCCCCTCCTCATTTTCGCGGCGCTTCGCTCCGCGATCTTGCTTTCATTGTAAAGGCGGGGCAATGCAAAACGCGGCGGATTCTGTCAGGGAACCGGGAAAATTTTCATTTTTCCGTCTTACGGGCGGCATTTTCCGCCTTTATACGGCAAATGGCGGCGGCAACGCTGTCCGACGCGGCGAAAAAACGGCGTCGGATATTTTGATATCCGACGCCGAAAGGGAGGCTGTATTCAAATATTGCCGTCCTTAGCTGAAGGTCAGCTCGACCGCGCTCTCGGACTTGGCCAGCTCGACCGCCTCGTTGTACCAGGTGTTGAACATTCCGTCGGCCTTGGCGGCGGCGATCGCCTTATTGACCTCGTCCAGAAGCTCCGTCTCGCCCTTGCCGATGAGGATCAGGTAACCGTCCTGCTTCTCGTCGATCTCGAACTGCCAGGAGCAGCGCGCCAGCCCGGCATTCGCTTCCATGATCATCTTCGCGTTTCCGACCTCGACAGCCAGCGCGTCGATATCGCCGGTGATCAGCTGCATCACGCCGGTGTTGATATCGTCAACGGAAACCGTCTCCGCGTCGGGAAGCTGCTCCTGCACAAGCGACAGCTGGAGCGACGCGCTCTGCGCGCCGACCCTTATGCCCTTGAAGTCCACCGCGCGGGTGAATTTCTCGGCGTCCTCCTCGCGCAGAAGCAGGACCTGCTCCACCGCGTTGTCGCCGGCGTGGTAATAGTCGGAAAGCTCATACTTCTCCTCGCGCTCCTGCGTCCAGGAATAGCCGGAGATGGACAGCGCCACGGCGCCGGTATAAACGGCGGACTGGCATGCGTCAAAGCCCATCGGCTCGATCTCAAGGTCCACGCCGATATAATCGGCTATGTACTTTGCAAGGAAAACGTCGAAGCCGACATAGCGATCCTGACCGCTCTTGGCGGAATCGACAAACTCCATCGGCGAAAAGTCCGGGCTGAGCGTCACGGTCATCACGCCCTCGCTCTTGATCTTCTCAAGCAGGTTGGCATGACGGGTAATGACGGGGGAGGCGATCTGCGGCTGGTCGGATTCCTCCTTCTCCTTTTCACCGCAGGCGGACAGGGCCAGCAGCATGGCAAACGCCAGCAAAACGGCAAACAGCTTCTTCATCGCAACTTTTCCTTTCCAGTCCTCTCCCCCCTGAGGGGGATTTTTCAACCAACTATAAAAAGCCCTATTAAAAATAATCGTATCTCTGTTTTCTCCGCCTGTCAAGTAAATTTTTCCTTATCTTTACTATAAGTTTCCAGCATAATGCATATCCGCCCCCGCCGTTCCGCCTTTCCCCAGTCGAAAAATCGGCGGCTCTCCGCCGCACCGCAGCCAAACGCGGCGCTGCGGACAAAGGCTGTCCCGTCAGCGGATCGCCGGGGCGGTGCGGGGTCACGTCCGCGCTTGCAGGCTCATGCCAAAAAGTGCATTATGTTAATTTTGTCATGTACCGTTCCCTGTGTGAAGCCGCACGGCGGAAAAGTGGGAAAACCCGGAAAATGTCTAAAAATCAAGGAATCTCTGCCTGTGCAAAACTGTGGAAAAGTCTGTGGACAATGTGGATAACTATTTGTAAAGCCGCGTTATCTCGGTTTTTATGTGAACCGCTCGAACACTGCGGAGCAGCGTCGAAAAATGACGAAAAAGGTTTGGAAAGCGAGAATGGGCGGCATATTTTGGCGACTTTTCGAGAAGAAGCTGTTTCGCGGAGCGAGGGTCCTCTTTGTCGAAACCGGGGGAGGGCGGGAAAGTTCGGTCGAACGTTCCTGCAAAATGCGTTGAAAAAATACAAATCGTATTATCGCCTGTCGAGCGCCGTATCTCCGCCGAACCGCTCATCGGACGGGGAGGGAGTCGTCCTCCTCGATCCATTGCTGCACCGGCACGACGTCAAACTCCTCCCTCGTGCGGCGGATCACCACCTTCTCAAGTCCGGCGTTGATGATCTGACGGCGGCACATCGCGCAGCTTGTCGCGTCGCCGAGCAGCTCGTTTGTGCGCGCGTCGCGCCCGACAAGGTAGATCGTGCCGCCGACCATGTCCCTGCGCGAGGCGGAAATGATGGCGTTGGCCTCGGCGTGCACGCTGCGGCAGAGCTCATAGCGCTCCCCGCGCGGGACGCGCAGCTCCTCGCGCGTGCAAAAGCCAAGGTCGACGCAGTTTTTCCGTCCGCGCGGCGCGCCGTTATAGCCGGTGGAGATGATCTCGTCGTTCTTGACGATGATGGCGCCGTAGACCCGGCGCAGGCAGGTCGCGCGTTCAAGCACCGTTTCGGCGATGTCGAGATAGTAATTTTCCTTGCTGATGCGCGGCATTGCGATTCCTCCTTGCAATTTTATAGAAAAGTATTTCTATCTGTAATCAAAGTCGATCAGCGCCCCGCATACCGGGCATCGCTTCTGCGGCAGCCCATCCGACAGAGCCCTCGGCTGGAAAAGCTCGATCTTTCCGCAGCCGGGGCAGGAATAGATATCGACCATCATCGCACCCGCGACCAGATTCGGCAGGTCGCCGAGCAGCCAGCCGGTCCGGCCGAGCTGCACCTCCTCGCGCCTGACGAAGCTCATCTCCGCGCCGCAGCGCAGACAGGAAAGCCCGCGTCTCGCCTCCATGGCTATACCCCCTGTAAATCAAAGATCGGCGTGTATTCCTCTTTCGCGCTGGAAAGCTCCTGACAAAAGCCGTCCGTAATGCCGCAGTCCGTCATGTACCGCACCGCCGCGCGGTACTCCGCGTGATTCAGCCGCCGTGCGAGCGCGCCGGCCGCGCCCGGCTGCGGCGTGTACTGGCTCATGAGCGAAAAAAGCACCGTGTGCGGCGGAAAGTGCGAGGACACGTAGTCGATGACCGCCTTGGTGTTTTCCATCTGCCCCGGCAGGACAAGATGGCGGATCATGACGCCGGAGCGCATCAGCCCGTCGTCCCCGATCCGGTACGGCCCGACCTGCCGCAGCATCTCGTCGATGGCGGCGCACGCGGCAGGGAAGTAGTCGGGCGCTCCGCTCAGCTCCCGCGCGGGCTTTTCCAGCGCGTACTTGAGGTCGGGGAGATAGATCTGCACCCTGCCCTCAAGCGTCCTGAGCGTCTCCACGCGCTCGTAGCCGCCGCTGTTCCATACCACCGGGACGGGAAGCGGCTCGGACAGCGCCTCGCGCACCCACGGCGTAAGATGCGTGGGGGACACGAGGTCGATGCAGTGCGCGCCCTGCCCGATCAGCTCGAAAAATATCTCCCGCAGACGCGCGGGTGAAACGG
>CAKTJA010000155.1 GCA_934567115.1 uncultured Oscillospiraceae bacterium | reverse complement strand
CCCCAGGTATGCTTGCCGTCCGGGCAGGGGCCGGTCGTTTCGTCGGCCAGCGCCGCCGTCGCGGGCAGCAGCGCCAGACACAGAAGCAGACCCAGCAGCGGTTTGATGAAATGCTTCCTCATAATTACCTCCTCGTATGGTCCTGCGCCCCGGCTGACGGATGCGGACGCGGCTTTGCCGCGCATGCCCTCTCCATCGGCCGATGGCATCGTCTATATAAAAACGGCCGCCGGTAAACCGGCGGCCGTACGTGCGACGGCTCTCCACTATTACCACATATTATATTGTAGCACGGCATGCAGAATTTGTAAATATCCAGTGCGGGAGAGAACTCATTTTTGTCACCCGGCAAAGCGGGGAACGATCACGCCGCGCGGCGCGTCGTGCGTTAGCTCGAAGCTGTTCGTGTCGAGACGGCGGACCTCCCCGTCCGGGAAAAGACGCAGAAACTCCTCCGCCGTGCCAACCTCGCGCAGACCGTAATCGCCGTGGCGGTAATGCATCGGCACGATCACGCGCGGCGCGACCGCATCGGCCACGCGCTTCGCCGTCGGCGCGTCGATGGTATAGTACCCGCCGACCGGGAGCAGCAGCGCGTCAACGCCGCGCAGACGGTCGAGCTGCTCCTCGCTCAGCTCGTGTCCAAGATCGCCGAGATGCGCCACGCGCAGTCCCTCGGCGCAGAGAATGTGGATCGTATTCGTCCCGCGCAGCGCGCCGCCGCGATCGTCGTGGAAGCTCTCCACCGTTTCCACCGCAAAGGGGTCCTCCCCCGGCGGCGGCAGCAGCGTCACCGCCGGCAGAAACGCGTGGTCGCGGTGCGTGTGCGAGCACAGCACCCTGTGCGCGCCGGCATGCAGCGGCGGATAATTTTCCAGCGTATAGGGGTCGAGCACGACGGTATAGCCGCCGCTTTCAACGGCAAAGCAGGCGTGGCCCAGCCATGTGAGCTTCATGGTCGCTTCCTCCTTTATTCACGGTCCCGCTCCTCGGGAGGCAGGGACTTTTCCTTCTTCCGGAACAGCTTCTTTTTGCGCGCCGCGCGCACCGTGGGAACGGCGATCACCGCAAGAGCCGTCAGGAACACCCACGCCTCCGCGATCCGAACGGCAAGCTCCTCAAGGAAGCTGCCCGCGCCGCGCAGCCCGTCGGCGAACGCATTCGCGATGCGCCCGGCAAAGGAGACGGGCGCGCTCTCCGTTCCGGAGAGCTTATAGACCTCTCTGAGCGACAGGTACACCGTCGCGTAATCGACCAGCGCGTCATAGTGGCGCAGCGTACCGGAGAGGCTTTCGATCTCGCGCTCCGTTTCGCTGATGGCGCTTTCGACGGTGATGATGTCGGCCATATCGTCCGCTCTCCCCAGCAGCTCCTGCAAGCGCTCCAGCTTGATCTGCGCGGTCTTCAGCCGCGAGTCAACGTCGTAGTAGCTCTCGGTGATGTTCTCCGCCGAGGTGGAGAGGTATGTCACATGGCACATTCCGTCGATCTGGTTGCAGAAATGCTCGAACTCCTCCGCGCTCACGCGGATGATGAAGTCGCCGTAGCGGTAGCCGTTCGAGGCGTTGGAAACGCTTCTGCTCTCGAAATAGCCGCCGCAGGAGCGGACCAGCTCGGAGATCGCCGTCTCGCTCGTCACATAGTCAAGCGTCTGAAGCTCGATATTCGCGCGATAGATCATCTTCGTGTCGTGCGGAAGGCCGCCTTCCTCAGAGGCCGCAAGCTTGGACTGCGTCTCCGCCTCCTCGTAGGCCTGCGGCGCCTCCGCATCGCTCACGGAGTAAAACCCTCCCATGTCAAAGCCGCCGCCCATGGCGAGATCGTCGTACGGAGCGGCGCCGTCGGCCGTCTTGCTCCCGCAGCCGGCGAGCAGCGTCAGGAGCAGCGCCGCGCTGAGCAGAATCGCAGAAAATCGTCTCATATCATCCACCTCAGTCTGTAAAATTCAGGGTCTTTTCCTATAAGACGGCAGGGGGAGGAAAAAAGTTCCCGGATTTTCGGTCCTGCGGGAAAAAATCACGCGCTGCGTCAGGTCCGGGCAGCGTCCGCCGGGCCGCGCAGATAGGGGTAGTCCATCCGCAGAATGTTGCGCACAAACGGGACCAGCAGCACGGCGTCCGCCGCGATCCACGCGAACGGGTCGGCGGCGCACAGCGCGTAGAACGCGGCATGGGGAGCCGCCGCGCTGACCGCCCCGCCCGACAGCGCCGGCGGCAGAAGCAGACACAGGCTCACACGGGCGCACAGCTCCGCCGCGCCCGCGCCGAGGACGAACTGCGGCCTTCCGATCCCCTGCACACAGTTGCGCATCACGAAGATAAAGCCGAGAAACAGGTACAATGACAGATCGACGGTCAGAAACGTGTTCCCGTATCGGACCGTTTCCTGCGTGACCTTGTCGGCGCTGAGAAAAAGGTAAAGATACGCGCCGCCCCGCGCAAGCAGCGCCCCCGCACAGGCGGAGAGCAGACACAGGATCGACGCCATGCCCAGCGCCTGAAGCGCGCCCCGCCTGATCCGCTCCGGGCTTCCCGCGCCGAGGTTCTGCGCGGTGAAGCTGGTCATCGCCGCGCCGAGGCCGTTGAGCGGGGTCATTAGCAGTCCGTTGAGCCGGTTGGCCGCGCCGAAGCCGTTCTGCGCGGCGTTGGAGACCATGCGCCCGCCGAGCATGTCAAACTGCACGACGACGCTCTGCATGACGATGATGCCGACGGCAAGGACGGAAAACTGAAGCCCCAGCGGAACGCCCTGGATCAGGTGGCGGGAAATGTCGTGGCGCGTGATGCGCCAGTCCTCCCGGCGCAGCCGAAGCTCCGGGTATCTCACGAACGCGTAGACAAAGCAGCCGAGCGTGCTGATCAGCTGCGCCGCAACGGTCGCGCCCGCCGCGCCGGCGACGCCCATGCGGAAGACGAGGATGAAAAGCAGGTCAAGCCCCACGTTCAAAACGGTGGAGAACAGCAGAAACGCAAGCGGCGTGGCCGAATCGCCCATGCTCCGCAGGAACGAGCAGATGAAGTTGTAAAAAAGCTGCGCGCCGATCCCGGCAAAGAGCACGGCGCAGTAATCGTACGCGGCGCGGTAGACCCCCGCGCTCGACGGCGTGATGTTGATCCACGCAAGCATGGGGTCGAGAAGCGCGAGCGCGAGCGCGGTGAGCAGAACCGTCAGTATCGCGGACAGGACAAGCTGCGCCGCCATGGAACGGCGCACACCCGCCGCGTCGTGCGCGCCCACGCAGCACGAGGTCACGGTGCAGAAGCCGGCGCTGGTCCCGAACGCGAATTGCAGAAAAATGAGCGCGAGCGACGCGGTATCGTTCACGCCGGCGACCTCGTCGGCGGTAAGCGTCTGCCCGACGATGGCGGCGTCGCTGATCGAATAGACCTGCTGGAGCAGATACGAGAGAATGATCGGAAGCGAAAAGGCGAGGATCGTCCTCCAGCAGCGTCCGCGCGTCAGATCCACGGGTCGGAAAAAGCCCTCAAAGCGGGAGAAAAATCGTTTCATAGCAGTCAGCCCCCTGACAGAAATGGATCGGCAGTACGCCTGTCCTCCCGAAGGTGATTGTGATTATAGTTTTCTCCGCAGCGG
>CAKTJA010000154.1 GCA_934567115.1 uncultured Oscillospiraceae bacterium | reverse complement strand
CTCCGATAGCTTTCAAGGATACGCGCGCGCAGGCTCTCGTCGTCCTCGTCGTCGCATCCCCCGGTAAACGCCGTCGGGTTGGTACACTGCACGATGCCGACCGGCCTTGCCGACATCACCGTGACCATCCCGGCGATCACGTTCCCCCGCTCTCCGGCCTCCACGGCGCGCGCGGGAACGTCCGCCCATACGCTTCCCTTTTTGATGACCGCATCCTCCGTCGTTTCGAAGCGCACGCCGTCCGCCGTCATGCACACCGCGCCCTTGTCCACGGAAAGCTCTGAGGTCACCTTGTCCGCCGCAGCGAAGCGGAGCGTTCCCTCCGCGTGCAGCGCGGGCATGCGCCCGATCCCGCGCGTCTGCGCGTGGTAATTGAGGTATTTCCCCTGCGCCGTCTGCGGGAAGCTCTGGTCCAGCACCCAGTCCGTCTGCATCAGCAGCGCCTGCACCTGCGCGGCAAGCGCGTAAAGCCTGACCGCGCTGTCGCAGCTCTCTCCCGGCGCGAAGCCCGCGCGCTCGGCGAACGCATCGCGCATTTCCTCATAGATCGCCGTCAGCTCTCTCATCGCCTAACCTCCTCTCACCGTCAGCTCCGCCAGCGCGTTCTCCCCGCCGCATCGCAGACTCACCCGTACTCTGCACAGCCCGCCGCCGCATTCCGTCAGCTCCGCGTCCTCCACCGTCAGCTCCGTCTCCTCCGCAAGCGCGGCGGTGGCGTACTGTCTTGCGGCAGCCTGTCTCGCCCCCGGCCTCTCCCCGGCAAGCAGGTGCAGCTCGCTTCCAAGCCCGGGCAGAAACGGAAAGCTCCCCCGTCTCACGCTCAGCCGAAACAGCGCTCGGGCAAGCAGCTCCTCCGTTCCCTCGGCGCGCGCCTCTCCGCCCACGCCGTCGGGGATGTAATCCCCGTTTTTTATTTTCAGCTCCATAACCCCGTATCCTCAATCCTCCGGCGGCACATACCGCTGACCGTTGACATACAGATCGCCCGTGATCTCAACGCTTCCGTCGTTGCGGACGCAGACGCTCGCGCCTCCCGCGCTGAAGATGCACACCTCGCCGTCCGCGATCTCCTCCAGCTTTTCTCCGTCTGGCAGCGTCCCGGCGATATAACGCTCCTCTCCAAGCGTTCCGCCCTTCAGCACCAGAACGCGCTCCCCGCTCACCGGACGCCACACATAGCCGCCCGGCGCAACGGCGGGAAGCTCGCGCTCCTCCCCCCGGCTGAGCACGCCCGCCGCGCTTCCTCCGATCGTTACCGTGCCGCATTCACTCTGCGCCGTCTCCTGCGTTTCTCCGCCCGTGCGCAGCCGTCCCGCCAGCCACATGCCGTCATTCCTCCTCCCAAAGCGTCAGCTCCGTCGTCTCTCCCCGCGCCGACATTGCGTACAGCGTTTCGTTCACGCGGAAATTTCCTTCGATCCCCAGCGGCTCAAGCCGCAGCCGCACGCGGTCCATCGGCTCCACGTCGGCCGCGCCGTCGAACACAAGCGTCAGCTCCCGCGCGCCGGCCCTGCTTGCGTCGATCTGATATTCACCCGTATAGCGCAGCTCGTTTGCGCTGCGCGACGGCGCGTATACCACGCGGCGGCACTGTCCCCCCCGCGCGGCGAATGCCTCGTTTTTCGCGACCTGTCTCAGGTCTCTCGACCGGTTTATCACCAGCACCTCGGATAAAACGCCGTACCTCCGGTCGCGGTACAGCGCCTCGCGCAGCGCTCCGGGCGTGTCGAGCGTATGTTTGCCGCCCTCCGCCTTCGTGCGGAGGAACAGCGTCCCCTCCGCGGAAAAATACGGCGTCAGTCCGCACCGCTCCGCAAAGCCCTTCAGCGCCTTCCACTGGCTCGCGCCGCTTGCCACGGCGTACTCCTGCGCGTCGCACGACGCCTGCTCCGAAGCGCAGCGGATCCCAAGCGGAAGCACATGGTTTCTCAATATTTCGCCCAGCGTGGCCCGCTGATAGGACACGGCTTCGGCCTCGTTGTCCAGCAGAAGCGCCGCCATGCCCCGTCCCTCGACCGTCAGCACAAGGCCGTCCGCACCGTACGACGCGCGCCACTCGTCCACCACGCCGAAGAACGCGGTCTCCCCGTCCCGCACAGCCTCGAAGCGGAAAGCGTTTTTCAGCGGCGCGGACATCTCCGCGCTGTAGAGGCACTTCACCTCGAAGCTGTCGCAGGGCACGCCGCCGGTGCGCCGCAGCCGCCATTCCAGCAGCGGCGGAAGCTCGTAAACGCCGCCGTCATGCGTCCGGATCCTTCCGATCATGAAAGCCTCACCCTTTCTCCCGGTCGGATCAAATTCGGATTTTTGATCTGCGGATTGTTTTTCAGCAGCTCCTCCATCGTCAGGCCATACCGCGCGGCGATCGCCCAAAGCGTGTCCCCCTGCGCGACTATACAGTACCGCGCCACGGTCCGGGCCGCGCGCGCCAGCGTCCGCGACGGCTCGTCCTTTTTCAGCGCCGTCTCCGACTGGAAGTCCTCCCAGAACGCGAAGCGGTAGCGCACATAGTCCGGCGTCGGCTCCTGCATTACCTCCAGCTCGACGAAATACGCCCTTGTCGTCATCCAGACGGGGTGGACCAGAACACCGGCTCCCTTCTGATAGAAAACCGTCGCCAGCCGCTTGAACTGCTCATACGCGTCCGCCCCGGCGAACTCTCCCTCTCCCTCAAGCACTCTCCATCCCGTGCCGAGGTCCTGCATCGCATAGTTCCCGCCGGGCAGCTTGTGCGCCGCCACCGTCCTTCGAAAGGAAATGCGGTAGGTCTCCGGGTTGTTCGGCCACACATAATCCTTATAGCGCATCGGCGTCAGCTTCACCGTCTTCTCAACCTCCTCAGAAAAGATAGAACTCTCCGTCATAGCGCCGCGCGTCGCGCTCGATCTCCCCGCTCAATCCGCTTGCGGCGCGGAGGGGGAGGCTCTCCCCCATCCGTTCCGCGCCGCCGAAGCTTCGTTCACGGGAAGCGTCCGTGTGCGGCGCACCCGGCCCCGCGTCCCCATCCACGCCGTACCGCGCCGCATGCGCCGTGCTCTCAGCCGTTTCCGTCCGCGCCCGCAGAAGGGAGACCGTCTCCGTCCGTGTCTGCGGCACGGTCTCCCTGCCGCTCTCCGCCGCGCGAAACAGCCCCGCCTCTCCATCAGGCACGTCCCGAGCGGCGGCCCGCCGCGACTGATCGACGTTCTCCGTTTCCTCTGTGCGGTACGACGCACCGGCTTCCTCCGCATTCTCCGCCGGAAGCGCCGTCCTTTCCAAGCGTCCGGAGGACCGCGTCAGCTCCGCCGGGAGCGTCGGCTCATCGAAGCGTCCGGAAACGCGTGTCAGCTCCTCCGCCTCCGCCGAAGCGCTTATCTTCTCCGCCGCGTACCGCCGCGACGAAAGCTCCTCATACCGTTCCGCCGCCGCATCCCCGGCGCGCCGAAGGCTCCCACGCGTCTCGGCCCGCGCCGAAGGCTCCCCGGCCTCCTCATCCCGCGCCTGACCGTACCGCGCCCCGTCGCCGCCGTCCCTGAGGCGCAGATACCGTCCCATGTCGAAGCCGTCGTTAAGCTCCCGCTCCCGCGCGGCGGAGGCCCCGTCCTCCGTCTCCCGCGCGGTCTCCGAG
>CAKTJA010000153.1 GCA_934567115.1 uncultured Oscillospiraceae bacterium | reverse complement strand
AAGGAAGAGTGTGCGCGGGAAACCCAAGAAGGGTGTCCTGCGCTATTGATATTAAAAGTTTTCAGAACTTTTTCAAGGTTCTGAAAACTTGCTCATCGTGTCGAAAAGACCTTTTCGACACGATGAGCCGGGGACCGGTCGTATGACCGGTCCCCGGCTTGATGCCGCGCTTAAAGGCTCAGAAGGTGACGACCTCTTCCTGAGGCTTGGCACAGGTTTTGATGCTGTCAACATAAAGAACGGGGCCTTCGCCCTGATAGGCGTCCACCTGCTCCTTGCGCACGGTGGCAATGACCTCGACCCAGTCGCGGTTGTCGTATGCCTTCAGCTGGTCGCCTCTGGCGACTACGCCGAGGAACTGCACGTCGTTTTCACAGCAGACCATCGCGAAGCGGCCCGGGCAGTGAATGCCGGGATATTTCTTCGAGTGGCACATGACAAGCTTCATGTGCACGCGCTTTCCGTCGTAATGCTCGGGGTGGTCCATCGCATCGACGTACCATACGCCGAAATCCTCGTCCGGGATCTCGACAGGGTCCTGCGACAGGTCGAATGGGCACTCGTCGCCGGTCATGTAATCCTCGCTGTTGCCGTCGTTATCCTCAAGGTAAATGTCCGCGCGGCGGTTGACCATGCGCAGATTCCGCGCGCGCAGGCTCTCCTTCAGCGCGGGCGTGCAGCGGTTGAAAACCAGCATGTCCGCGTTGGTGATCTTCTCCATCATCAGCTGGCCCATGTTCTTGACGAACAGCTCGAAGGTCGGGGCCTGAACAAAGGTCATGATCTGATAAAGGACCCAGTTTGCCGGCAGCACGTCGCGGTAGAGCCGCTCCATCTGCCACATACCGTTGTACTCAATGAGCACCTGCGCGGGGCGGTGCTGCTTCTCCAGCGCGCGGCAGTACTCGGCGGTCAGCTCGTCCTCGCTGTCCACGGTGACGACGGTCACGTTGTCGAGCGCCTTTGCGTTGTACTCCTCCTCGCCCTCCTCGCAGCACAGAAGCAGGGTCCGGTCCTCCCGGGCGAAGCCGTCCTCAAGGATGCCGTTGATGAAAGAGGTCTTGCCCGCGTCCAGAAAGCCGGCGACCAGATAAACAGGAATATCCATCGTTTTCTCCCCTTATACGCCGAACAGGGAGGCGAGCTTATCCTCGGCAAGCGCGGCGCCGATGACGCACAGACGCCCCGTTACCTCGGCCGAGCCGTCGCGGACCTCGTGCTCCCCGGGAACGTAGTCGAAGTGCAGCCACCCCTCCGCGCCCGGCACGATGCCCTTGCAGCGCACGATCTGCCCGTACTCTCCGGAGTCAAGCGCGGTCAGGATGCGTTCGATCTCGGCCTTTGTAAAGTGCTTCGGGCTTTCCGTTCCCCACGAGGAGAACACCTCGTCGGCGTGATGATGGTGGTCGTGGCAGGAGCAGTCGGGGTCGTCGCATTCGCCGTCGTGGTGGTGATGCTCATGGTCATGGTCATGATGGTGCTCATGCTCGTGGCTGTGTTCGTGGTCGTGGTGATGGCAGGAGCAGTCGGGATCGTCGCATTCGCCGTCGTGATGGTGATGCTCATGGTCGTGGTCGTGCTCATGCTCGTGGTCGTGATGATGCTCAAGCTCTTCAGCCAGCTCACGCACGCGGGCGGCGGAGTTCGTCTCCATCGCGGCGAGGATCTGCGCCCCGCTCAGCTCCTCCCACGGAGTGGTGATGATCACGGCGTCCGTGTTGTGCTCGCGCAGCAGCGCGACGGCGGCAGAGGTCTTCTCCGCACTGAGCTTTCCGGTGCGGCTGAGAATGATGCACTGGGCGTTTTCCACCTGATTGTTGAAAAATTCGCCGAAGTTTTTCATATAGGTCTTGCATTTCCCCGCGTCCACAACGGTGATAAAGCTGTTGAGCCGCAGCTTTCCGTTTTCGGCGGACGCGTCCTCGACCGCGCGGATCACGTCCGAAAGCTTGCCGACCCCGCTCGGCTCAATGAGGATGCGGTCCGGATGGTACTGCTCCTCCACGCTGCGAAGCGCCCGTCCGAAGTCGCCCACCAGCGAGCAGCAGATGCAGCCGGAGGACATCTCGCTGATCTGCACGCCGCTGTCGTTGAGAAAGCCGCCGTCAACGCTGATCTCGCCGAATTCGTTCTCGATCAGCACGAGCTTTTCACCGGCGTAGGCCTCTGCCAAAAGCTTTTTGATCAGCGTCGTCTTACCCGCGCCGAGGAAACCGGAGATAATATCAATTTTTGCCATGGATCATCAACTTCCTTTTAATGTGTTTTGCAGGTTTTGCCATCGGTCGGCGGACGCATGTGCGCCCGCCGATGTGTCATTGATGGTATTGTACCCTTTTTTATAAAAAATGCAAGCCCTACTGCCCGACCACCGGCACGCGGCGGGGCAGCATGACCCGTCCGAAGCAGGTGACGCTGCGTCCGCCGGAGGGCGTGAGGATCACGTCCGCGTCCGCGCGCGTGCGGTTGAGCGAGAAGAGATAGACCACGCCGAGCCGGTCCTTGTGGTACTGCTTGCAGAGCATCGCGCCGTCCACGCAGAAAATGCCCACGTCGCCGTCGGCCAGCGGGTCGCGGTTGACGTAAACGATCCCGCCGTCTTCAATGTACGGCGTCATCGAGTCGCCCTGAATGCGCACGGCGAAGTCCGCGCCGCGCGGAACGCCGTCGTCGACGGGGATATAGCTGAAGTCCTCGTCCGGGACCGGTGCGGCGTAGCCGGCGGCGGCGGGAGAGGCGTAAAGCGGGATCAGCTTCGGCTCCGCATGCGCGCCGCGTTCGGCGGTCAGCTCGTCGCGGACCTCGCAGAGAGCGCCGGCGACGCTGTACACGGTCTGCCGCCCGGACGGGGGGAGCGAGCGGCAGCGCTCAATCAGCTCGCGCTCGGCCCCGCTCAGGTCGAAGCCGCGCGCGCGGTAGCTGTCGCAGAACAGGTCGTTCGGCTCGACGCGCAGCGCGTCGAACAGCCGCAGCAGCACCTCCTCCTTGGGGAAGCTGCCCGCGTTTTCATAGTTGCTGATGGCGGAAGCCGAAACGCCGAGCCGAAGCGCCAGGGCCGCCCGCGTCATCCCGATGGCTTCGCGCCGCGCTCTGAGCCGTTCGCTGAAACTCATGAAGGGCACCTCCTGCTGTGCCGCGTGTGGCGGCAGGTTCGTTTGGACGCGGCCGCACCCGTACGGCGCACCGAAAGGGCTGCGGGTCGGCGGAGCCTCAAAAGGTCCCGGGCAACGCCGCTCCCGACGGTGCGGGGTTCTTATGTGCATGCGCACGTTTAGAAAGGCGGCCGCTTTTTAACGGTCTCATTGTATCGCATAAATCTGTATCTGTCAAATATTTTTAACAAGAAACTTGTAAAATTATTCTTGACAAAACAAGATTCTTGTGATACTGTTTGGGAAGTGACAAGATTCCTGACAACCCAAACGCCGCCTGAACAGAAAGGGCGCGCGGGTCCGCCGCACCGCCGCCCCGATCCGGACCGCCGCCGCGCCGCAGAGCGGGAGGCGTGGAGAGTGCGGGAAAAACAAAAAACGAGACAAGCTTGGCTTGTCTCGTTTGGTGGGGGAAGGTGGATTCGAACCACCGAAGTCACTGACAACAGATTTACAGTCTGCCCCCTTTGGCCACTCG
>CAKTJA010000152.1 GCA_934567115.1 uncultured Oscillospiraceae bacterium | reverse complement strand
TGATAAAACAGCTCCGTCAGTTCGCCAAGCGTCTCCTCCCACGTCTCCCGCGACACATACGGAGAGCCGCAAAACGCCGCCGCAAGTCCCGGCAGCGCGCTCTCTCCCGGCTCCACACGCCCGGCCGCGCGCAGCGCCTCCGCTCTGCGCAGCATCAGGCGGCGGCACTGCTCCTCGGAAAGCGTCAGTCCGAAGCGCTCCGTCACGCGGTTGCAGCAAAGCAGCTCAGCCGTCCGGTCAAGCGGAGAAAGCTGAAGATACCGCATCAGTTCCATCATGATTTTCACCCCCGCGATCTTTTTTACACCCGGGGGAAAACAAAGACAAGTCTTGAAAAAAACGCTGAAATGTGGTATGATAAGCCCTGTCAGAAAGAAAAAATTTTTCGAAAGCCGCTCGACAGGGCGGCTTTTTGCTTTTGGCACGGATCGTTTCCTTCTCTCCGACGGCGGGCGGAGCGCGTCGCGGCGGTCTGTATGAGACGGTTTTCCGCCCCGGCAGAGCATGCGCCGCAGACCTTCGCAAAGCGTTTGAAAAAGCTTTTTCCAAGCCGGGTATATTTTCCCGCCGGGGCGGACAGACTATTGCCGTAGCAGAAAACGTGAAAGGAGGTCGCCGCTGTGAAGGAGAACAGGAATCAGAACAACAAGGATCAGAATCAGAACCAGAACAACAACCAGAACCAGAATACCAGAGAGCAGAACCAGAACAACAACCGCTAAGGCTGCATACCAGAGAAAGGGACGGCGCAAAAGCGCCGTCCCTTTTAAGCGTATTGAAAAAATGCGCAGCCGTCCTTCCCAAGAAGCCGCACCGCAGCCCATGCGGCGTTCTCAAAGCGACCTGCCCTCCGGGGAGAGCCGCCCGTCCTCCGCCGTGATCACATTGAAGCACGGTCGGCGGGGATCGCCGATGCTCCCCGGATTGACGAGCCAAACGCCCTCGTGGAAATCTATATACGGAACGTGCGTGTGCCCAAACAGCAGCGCATCCGCGCCGCGCTCCCTTGCGGTCAGCTGTGCGCGCAGCAGCGATGATTTTACGCCGAGCGTGTGCCCGTGGCAGATCATTATTCGAAAATCCCCAAGAAGCAGAAGGCGCTCGCGCTCTTCAAAGCGTCCCAAGTCGCAGTTCCCGGGGACCTGCTCAAGCGGGAGCTGCGGGAACCGCTCATGCAGCGCCTCCGCGTCGCGCCAGCCGTCGCCGAGGTGGATCAGCAGATCGGGCGCTCCGCCGCGCTCCCGCTCCACCGCGCGCACCATGTTGTCCACATTTCCGTGAGAATCGGAAAACACCATAATTTTCATAGCACCATCGTCACCCCATAGGTCAAAAGCGAAATGATGATCCCCGCGAGCAGCACGCCGAGCATAATGGCGGGAACGGCGTTTTTCAGCCGCAGATTCAGCAGCGCGGCGATCAGCGCGCCGGTCCACGCGCCGGTGCCCGGCAGCGGGATGGCGACAAACAGCAGCAGTCCCCAGGTCTGATACTGTACGATCCGGTCGCTCTTGCTCCACGCCTTCTGCTCCAGCCGGTCCGCCCAGCCGCCAAGCTTCGGGATGTGCGTGCGGATCCATTTGAGGATGCTGCGCGCGAAAAGAATGATAAACGGCACGGGCAGCAAATTGCCGAGATAGGCGGCGAGGAATGCCTCTCCCAGCGGAAGCCCCATCGCGACCCCGGCGGGCAGACCCCCGCGCAGCTCAACAACGGGCAGCATGGAGATAAGCATCGTCGCCGCGAATTTTCCGCCCACCGCGGAAAGCAGCCATTGTGTGATCGCCTGTGTCATGAAGAGTTTTTCCTTTCCCCGCCCAAAGCGGAGGTTATGATCTTGTACGCCAAGCAAAGCCGCTGTGCGGAGCATGCGCCATGCTTTTCGGCTGCCCGCACGGCATATTATATTATTATACCGAACCTTTCGCAAAAACACAAGTAAAGAATCGCCCCGGCAGACGCCCTCAAGGCAAAAGCGGAAGCCGGACCAGAGGTCCGGCTTCCGTTCAACCTGTCAAAAAGCTCTTCTCTCCGCCGAGCGGGGCCTTCACCGCGCGGGGGAGGGTGCGTCTCACAGCCTGCGCGCATCTCTCCGCCGCCGGGAGGCCATGCACCTTTTGCGGCCCCGCATGAAAGCCGGCGCTCCGGTCACTCCACCGTGACGGACTTTGCAAGGTTTCTGGGCTTGTCGATGTCGCACCCGCGCTGGAGCGCGATGTAGTAGGACAGTAGCTGAAGCGGCACAACGCCAAGCGACGGCAGAAGCATCTCCGCCGTATCCGGAACGGCGATCACATGATCGACCGTCTTCTCCATCTCCGCTCTGCGGCTCTCCGTGGTCAGCGCAAGCACCTCAGCGCCGCGCGTCTTGACCTCGACAACGTTGCTCATCGCCTTGTCGAAAAGCGGACCGTAGGTCCCAAGCGCAATGACCAGCGTCCCGTCCTCGATCAGAGAGATGGTGCCGTGCTTCAGCTCGCCGGAGGCATAGGCCTCGGAATGAATGTAGCTGATCTCCTTCAGCTTGAGCGAACCCTCCAGCCCGAGGGCGTAGTCGAGATTGCGCCCGATAAAGAACACGCTTTCATGGTGGAAGTGCTGCGCGGCGTACTTCTGAATATCCTCGCAGCCGCCAAGCGCGGCGCGCACCTTCTCCGGAAGAAGCGCCAGCTCGCGCACCGCCTCGTCGTACTCCGTCACGTCCGCCGTGCCGAGGAGTCGGCCGAAATAAAGCCCGATCATGTTGAGCACCGCCAGCTGCGTGGAGTACGCCTTCGTCGTGGCGACGGCGATCTCCGGTCCCGCCCATGTGTAGAGCACGTCGTCCGACTCCCGCGCGATGGAGGAGCCGACCACATTGACGATGGAAAGGATGTACGCGCCGCGTCGCTTCGCCTCGCGCAGAGCGGCCATCGTGTCAAGCGTCTCGCCCGACTGGCTGATAACGATCACCAGCGTGTGCGCGTCGACGACCGGGTCGCTGTAGCGGAACTCGCTCGCAAGGCAGACCTCGACGCTGCGGCGCAGCAGCCGCTCAAGATTGTACTTCCCGACCATGCCCACATGATAGCTTGAGCCGCAGGCAACGATAAAAATGCGCGTGAACTCCGCGAACCGCTCTCCGGAAAGCTTCAGGCCCTCGAACTCGATCCCGCCGTCGTGAAGGCGGGGCGCGATGGCGTGGCGGAGCGCGTCCGGCTGCTCCATGATCTCCTTGAGCATGAAGTGCTGATAGCCGCCCTTCTCCGCGGCGCTGACCTCCCACTCGATAAAGTGGTGCTCCTTTTCAATGGGCTGCTGCATGGAGTTGTAAAGCGAGATCCCTTCCCGCGTAAGCACGGCGGTCTCTCCGTCGTCCATGTACACCACGTCGCGCGTATGTCGAATGATCGCCGTCGCGTCGCTCGCCAGAAAGCTGCACCCGTCGCCGTAGCCGAGCAGCAGTGGCGCGTCCTTGCGCGCGGCGATGATGCGGTCCGGACAGTCGGCGCAGAGCATACCGAGCGCATAGGCCCCCTCGATGCGGCGCAGAACGCGGCCCACGCTCTCAAAAAAGTCGCCGCATTCGTTGTAGTAAAATTCCAGCAGCTGCGCGACGACCTCCGTATCCGTCTCGGACCGGAAGCTCACGCCCTGCGTGATCAGAAACTCCTTGATCTCAACGTAGTTTTCGATGATCCCGTTGTGGATGACGGCGAACTT
>CAKTJA010000151.1 GCA_934567115.1 uncultured Oscillospiraceae bacterium | reverse complement strand
TTTACAACGCCATGCCCATCGAGGGCGCTCAGGCGCTGGTCGACTTCCTCAAGAAGTTCGAGGCCGAGCACAAGTAAGAGAAAACCGAAAAGGGGGACCCTGCTCCCCCTTTCCCCATAACGGTCCCGCCGGGTCCGCGCCGCGCGGCACGGATAGAATGGGACCGGTTCCGGCGGATGCCTGTGCGTCTGCGGGAACGTCGTGCGGCGCATGGCGCAGTGAGTGTCAGGCGCTGAAACCGGGCACGAAAAGCGGCGGCGCCGTTTTTCGAAAAAAGAATATTTACAAGGAGAAAGTTGAAAATGCGTATTCTTGTTACCGACGGTATGGATAAGACCGCTCTCGCCACGCTGCGCGAGCAGGGTCATGAGGTTGTCGAGCAGTTCTATGAGCCCGCCGAGCTGGGCAAGGCCCTGCGCGATTTTGAGGTCGTCGTCGTCCGCTCCAAGACCAAGGTCCGCGCGGCGCAGATTGACGAAGCCAAGGGCGGCAAGCTCAAGCTCGTGATCCGCGGCGGCGTGGGCGTTGACAACATCGACGTCGATTATGCCAAGGCCGCCGGCATTGACGTGAAGAACACTCCCCGCGCCTCCTCCGAGTCCGTCGCCGAGCTGGCGATGGCCCACATGTTCTCCTGCGCGCGCTACATCTCCCATGCGGGCTACACCATGCGCAACGACCAGTGGGAGAAGAAGGCCTACGGCAAGGGCATCGAGCTTTCCGGCAAGACCCTCGGCGTCGTCGGCTTCGGCCGCATCGGCCAGAAGCTCGGCACGATGGCCAAGGCGATCGGCATGAACGTCATCGCCTTCGATATCTTCCACATCCCCGGCATCGAGGAGCAGCTGGGCATTCCCTACGTCGAGATGGACGAGCTGCTTGCCAAGTCCGACTTCATCTCCGTCCACGCTCCCGCGGTCGACGGCGGCGCGCTCATCAATGCCGAGCGCATTGCCAAGATGAAGGACGGCGTTGTCATCGTCAACACCTCCCGCGGCACCAACGTGGACGAGGCCGCGCTTCTCGCTGCGCTGGAAAGCGGCAAGGTGCGCTCCGCCGGTCTGGACGTCTATGCCGACGAGCCCGCCACCAACAAGGCGCTGTACTCTCACCCGATGGTCTCCTGCACGCCGCACATCGGCGCCGCGACCGTCGAGGCGCAGAAGCGCATCGGCGCGGAGATCGTCGACATCATCTCCAAGCTGTAAGAAAACCGTATTTTGCCGAGGGGGTCCCGTCGGGACCGTCGGCGTATCAGGGGCGGCGGTTCCGTTTTGGGACCGCCGCCCCTCTTCGGCTCTGCGGCGGTCGGAGGGAGAGGCATATTCCCCGCGAAGGCGGCATAGACTGCATCAACAAACTGTTTGAGGTGCACGCTATGGAAAAAAATCAAAACTATGTGGAGCTGTGGGGCGTTGCCGAGGGCGAGGTCGAATTTTCGCATGAGAACCACGGCGAAAGCTTTTACCGCTTTCCCCTGCGCGTGGAGCGCCTGTCCGGGCAGTCCGACGTTCCGCTGATCCTTGCGCCGCGCTCTCTTCTGTGCGCGGCGGAGGTCGCGCCCGGCATGCCGTTGCGCGTGATCGGACAGCTCCGCTCGTTCAACAACCGCAGTGGAAAGGGAAGCCGCCTTGTCATCTCGGTGTTCGCGCAGTCCATTGAGCCGGGCGACGGCGGACATTTCAACCGCATCCTGCTTTCGGGTGTTCTCTGTAAGCCGCCGGTCCTCAGGCGCACGCCGCTCGGACGGAGCATCTGCGACATGATCCTTGCGGTCAACCGGAGGTACGGCAGAGCGGATTACCTGCCCTGCATCGCGTGGGGACAGGTGGCCGCGCGGGTCGCGGGGATGGAGGTCGGCGACCGCCTGACGCTGGAGGGCCGCGTGCAGAGCCGTACATACATCAAGCGGACCGAGACGGGAAGCGAGGAGCGCACCGCCTATGAGGTCTCCGTCATGCAGCTTCTGCCCGACGATGAGGACGGAGTTTGAGCCGCGTCCGGGGACGGAGCGCCGGGGCTTCGGGCCTGCGGCCCTGAAAATTGCGGGGCGGTCCGCCTTCGGCTGAAAAAAATACCCCTCCGGTGCTTTTGGCATCGGAGGGGTATTTCAGCGTGTCGAAAAGGCTCTTTCGGCACGCCGAGCAAGTTTTTGGAACCTCAAAAAAGTTTTGAAAACTGTTGATTTCAAGGGCGCAGGACAACCTTCCCGGGTTTCCCGTGCACACTCTTCCCTACCATTGCAAGAGACTTGCCGGTTTATCGGCAGTCTTGTTTGTCTGCCGGGGGCGGATCAGTCTCGGATCATGTGGACGTTCAGGTGGTCGTAGGTCATCTCCACGCCGTGCGCGGCAAAGCAGTCGCGCACCTTCTCCTGCAAGCCGAAGTACACGTCCCAGTAGTCGTCGGCGGCGGTCCAGACACGCAGCTTGTAGACGATGCTGCTCGCGCCGTATTCGCTGATGACGACCGACGCCGCCGGGTCGGCAAGGATCTGGGGGAAGGCGCGTGCCGCGTCCAGAAGCGCGGCGCGGACCGTTTCGGTCGGCGCGTCGTAGGAGGCGGAGTAGGCGAGATCGACGCGCCGGCGGCCGAGCGCGTTGTAGTTGACGAGCCGGGCGGAGACGATCTGACTGTTGGGGACGAAAATTTCCTTGTTGTCCGAGGTGACGAAGGTGGTGTAGGCAAGGTCGACGGCGCGGACGGTTCCCTCGATGCCCTCGCACGAAACATAGTCGCCGACTGTGAAGGGACGGGTCACAAGAAGCGTGACGCCGCCGGCGACGTTGGAGAGCGTGTTTTGCAGAGAGAGCGAGACCGCGAGTCCCGCGACGCTCAGCAGAGCGACGAACGAGGTCATTTTGACGCCGAGCGAGTCGAGCACGACCAGCGCCAGCACGAGGTAAAGCACGACCTTGACGCAGGATTGCAGGTAGGCGCTCAGCGCGCCGAGCCGCTTGGAGCGGCTGAGGAGCCGGCGCAGAAGGCTGAGCAGGATATGGATAAGGACCAGCCCTCCGGCGAGCAGAAGCGCGGCCTGACAGATCAGGTTCAGCACCTTGTCCAGCGCGGGGACGCCGAGGTTGAACAGTTCCATAAACGGACCCTCCGGCTGCATAAGATTGGGGCGCGCGGCCCCGAAGCCGCGCCGTTTCGGACAGGCGGGACGGCCGTCCGAGGCGGTACGGACATCATACCAGCTTTTTCCCTCCGGTGCAACCGGAAAAACGAAAAGCTGTTAAATATTTCACGAATGCAGGTTTTCTTGCAAAATGAATTTGTCGGGGCGGCGCGGAGGGGGATGGAGCATACACGGAAGCGACAAAAAAGAATCAAAAATTTTGGTCACCTTTTTTTTATTTTCTTTGCTTTTTTCATTGATTTCAACGGACGCTTCCACTATAATCTAACATAGAGCCTGTAGGAGCGCCGAAAGGACGGTTTTGAAGGGATTCATGCAAACGGCGCTCCCCGGTGATAAGACAGTATAACCATAAAAACAGGGAGGGTTTTATCTTGAATAAGGTCATGTCACTGCACGACGCCGTTGCCCGGTACGTTGAAAACGGCGACACCATCAGCTTAGGCGGGTTCACCACGAACCGCAAGCCCTACGCCGCAGTCTACGAGATCCTTCGTCAGGGACAGAAGGATTTCACGGTCTGGGCCGGTCCCGCCGGCGGCGACTGGGATATGCTCATCGGCG
>CAKTJA010000150.1 GCA_934567115.1 uncultured Oscillospiraceae bacterium | reverse complement strand
CGCTCGGCCGCTTCAAGATCGGCGATCTGCGCCTGATCTTCGAAAACGACGTGAGATTCCTTGAGCAGTTCTGAGAAAGGAGAGCGAAGAAGATGAATTTGAGCAGAAAATGGCTGAATGAGTTCGTGGACCTCCACGACGTCACCGACAAGCAGTTCAACGATGAAATGACGCTCTCCGGCTCGAAGGTGGAGACCATCGAGCGTCTTGACGAGAGCTTGAAAAACGTTGTCGCGGGCAGGATCCTTTCCATGGAAAGGCACCCCGACAGCGATCATATGTGGGTCTGTCAGCTCGACGTGGGCGGGACGGAGCCGGTGCAGATCGTCACCGGCGCGTGGAACATCCATGTCGGCGACATGGTGCCCGCCGCGCTGCACAAGTCCGTGCTGCCCGGCGGCGTGAAGATCGAAAAGGGCAAGCTGCGCGGCGTGCCGTCCAACGGCATGCTCTGCTCTCTCAAGGAGCTGGGCCTCACCGCCGAGCATGACTTCCCCTACGCGGTCGTCACTCCCGCCGCGCTTTTGAACGATTATAAGGCCATCGACCCCGCAAAGCCCTCCATTCCCGCCGACATCAAGCCCGGCGATAAGGTGTTCGGGCCGGTCGCCGCGGCGAAGGTGCTTGAGTGCGCGCCGCAGGGCGGCGGCACGTTCCACACCTGCCTCGACCTCGGCGGCGCGACCGCCGCGCCGGATACGCGCTGCTCCAACCTGCACGAGGGCGACCTGGTGGCCTACAACACAAAGACCGATTCCATCTGCACCCTCGCCGACCTGCACGCCGAGCAGTGCGAGTTCCCGCACTGCATCGCCGACGGCATTTTCGTCCTGTGCGAGGACGACGTGAAGCCCGGCGACGACATGGCGAAGGTCATCGGCTTCGACGACAGCGTGGTCGAGTTTGAGATCACGCCCAACCGTCCCGACTGCCTCTCCGTCATCGGTCTTGCGCGCGAGGCGAGCGCCACCTTCAAGCGCCCCCTCAAGCTGCACACGCCCGAGGTCAGGGGCTGCGGCGGCAGCATCGCGGAGCTGGTGGACATCGAGATCGAGGACGGCGAGCTTTGCCCGCGCTACACCGCGCGCATGGTGAAAAACGTGAAGATCGCGCCCTCGCCGAGATGGATGCGCGAGCGGCTGCGCAACTCTGGCGTGCGCCCGATCAACAACATCGTCGATATCACGAACTACGTCATGCTTGAGTACGGTCAGCCGATGCACGCGTTCGACTTCTCCTGCGTGGACGGCGGAAGGATCGTCGTCCGCACCGCCCGCGAGGGCGAGAGCATTCAGACGCTCGACGGCAACGAGCGGAAGCTCACGACCAATATGCTCTGCATCTGCGACGAGCACAAGCCCGTGTGCGTCGCGGGCGTGATGGGCGGCGCGAACAGCGAGATCGTCGGCGACACGGCGATGGTCCTTTTTGAAAGCGCCAACTTCAACGGCGTGTCCGTCCGCCGCACGGCGGCGGCGCTCGGCATGCGCACGGACGCGTCCGCGCGCTATGAAAAGGGCCTCGATCCGATGAACACGATGAAGGCCGTGCAGCGCGCCTGTGAACTGGTCGAGCTGCTCGGCTGCGGCGAGGTCGTGGACGGCGTGATGGATGTGATCGCGAAGGACAAGGCTCCCACGGTCGTGAAGCTGGAGCCGGAGAAGATCAACACCCTGCTCGGCACCGACCTTCCCGAGAGCCTGATGCGCGACGTTCTGCTCTCGCTCGGGTTCGAGCTTGACGGGAACGATATCCGCGTCCCCAGCTGGCGCGGCGACGTGGAGCATTACAGCGATATCGCCGAGGAGGTCGCCCGCTTTTACGGATACAACAACATTCCCTGCACGCTCATGCGCGGACAGACGACGCGCGGCGGCTTCAACGAGCGGCAGCTTTTCGACCGCAGACTGGGCGCGGTCTGCCGCACGCTCGGCTATGACGAGATCATCACCTATTCGTTCATCAGCCCCTCCTGCTATGACAGGATCGCGATGCCGAAGGATTCCCCGCTGCGCGAGAGCATGAAGATCCTCAACCCGCTGGGCGAGGATACCTCCATCATGCGCACGACCGTGCTTCCCTCCATGCTGGAGATCATCGCGCGCAACTATAATTACCGCAACAGATCGGTCCGGCTGTACGAGCTGGGCAAGATCTATCTCCCGCGCGGGGACGGCCTTGCCGACGAGCCGAAGGTCCTTGCCCTCGGCGCATACGGCGATATGGACTTCTTCACGCTCAAGGGCGGCATCGAGGCGCTGCTGCGCGAGTGCCGCATTGAGAACGTCCGCTTCGCCGCCTGCGGAGACAACGCATCCTATCATCCGGGCCGCTGCGCGCGGGTCTTCTCCGGCGAGACGGAGCTGGGCGTATTCGGTCAGATCCACCCGCTTGTTGCCGAAAATTACGGCGTTGACACGGAGATCTACGCGGCGGAGCTGCGCTTTGACGCGCTTTACAGCGTGCGCGGCGGCGTCCCGGTCTATCAGCCGCTGCCCAGATTCCCGGCTGTTACGCGCGATATCGCGGTCGTGTGCGCCGAGCGGGTCACCGTCGGTGAGCTGGAGGAGTGCATCCGGCGCGGCGCGAAGGGACTGCTCAAGCGGGTCGAGCTGTTCGACGTTTATCGCGGACCGGGCGTCGCGCCCGGCAGCAAGTCCGCCGCCTTCAGCCTGACGCTGCGCGCGGACGACCGCAGCCTCACCGGCGAGGAGGCCGACGAGGATGTGAAGAGCATTCTCACGCTTTTGGAAAAGGAGCTTGGCGCGAAGCTGAGATAACAACGCGTTCCGGTGTGCGTCCGGGCGGCGAAGTGCGGCCGTCCGGACGCGCCGCCGTTTCGAAGCGGCATATTACGGTTTTGTTACAGATGCCAAAAAACCCTTTACTTTGCGCCTTTTTGGGGTATACTGGCAATTGGAAGGAGGGACGCCGAATGGATGACTACACACGCAGGTTCAACGCCGCGAAGGAAAAGGATGAGGAGATCCACCTCATTCTCACCAGCGTGTACACCGCGCTGGAGGAAAAGGGCTATAACCCCATCAATCAGCTGGTGGGCTACATTCTTTCGGAGGACCCCACCTATATCACGAACCACAGACAGGCGCGCACGCTGATCCGAAAGCTCGACCGTGACGAGCTTTTGCAGGTCCTTCTGCGCAACTATCTTGGGCAGTAAAAGCGTTTTTTGAATTTCCGGAGGCGCTCCGGCAGCCGAAAAAAGGCTGTCGGGGCGCTTTTTTCAATTATTTCGCAATTATTTTTTATCCGCCGCCATTGGTTGACAATCCGCGCGCGCAATGGTAAAATAGTTACAAATCGGTTACAAAGTAAGGAGTGTTTTTTATTATGGCGGAAACCACCGAGAGCCTTGTTTATCGCGGACACCCGCTGCGCCGCGCGGACAACCTTGTTTACTACGGGTCGATGGCGGATAAATATATCGTCATGATGCAGGTGCTGGACACGGAGGATGTGAAGGACCTCAAGCTTGCAAAGCGCGTGTCGATCCAGCTCCAGCTCACCGATCCGGAGCTTCGCTCGCGCGACCGCGTTGTCCGCTCGACGGAGAAGGGCAGCATGGCGGAGGCGATGGAGTTCGCAACCATCTGGCTCGACCGTGCGCTGAGCGGAAAGATGTAAGCGCGCGGGTACGAAAGATGACGATGAGAAAAGTAATGATGGTCGAGCGGCTGCTGCGCCCCGCGCTTTTGTGCTGCGCGGCGGCCCTGACGGTGAATCTGAGCGTGTTTGCGGATGAACCCGCCGCCCCCTCCGCCGGCGAAGAGGCGGTGGTGACGGTCTCCGCGGCGGT
>CAKTJA010000149.1 GCA_934567115.1 uncultured Oscillospiraceae bacterium | reverse complement strand
GCGCAAAAAAGCGCCGCCTCCATCGAGATGGAGGCGGCGCTTTTCGTTTTGTTTTTTACAGCTGCCGTTTTATGTTTTCCGCTGTCCAGCCGCGATCTATGTCGCGCTCTGGTGCGTGTCCGTCTTCCGCTCGAGCAGCATCTGATCCGTTTTCTGCCGCAAAAGCAGCAGCATATCCAGCTGCTCCGCGTCAATGTCCAGCCCGCGCTTCCGGAACAGCGCCAGAAGTCTGCGCCTGTATTCTCTTTCCTGTAACGTCGGGTATTGCTTTGCCAGCTCATTCAGCTCCCGCCGCAGCTCCGCGTTGGTGTCCGCTTCCCAGTTGAACCTCGCGGTCTCCGCAAAGGTGAGCTTCTTCTTTTTCCAAGGCCAGTTCATAGAAAATGTCCTTTCCGCGCGACCCCCGCCCCGGCGCTCACGGTACGGCGGCTTCGGCGACCCGTGGGCGGTCCTGCCTTCTGCGAAAAAATGATAGCACAGCCGCGTATCATATGGACGGGAATACCGAAATTGGTCGTTTTGCTTCCCGAATTGGTTGGTCGGCAGGAGGAAAATCCGTCCGAAAGCGGCTGCCGGACATACGGAGGCATGTTCTTCAATGGGGTGACAGCACAAGGCGGCGGTAAGCGTGATCGTATCGCTTACCGCCGCTCCGCTGCTTTGTGTTTACTTCACACGCTCCGTGCAAAAGCGCATCATCAGCGTCGCCGCCTGTGCGCGGGTGGTCGTGTCCCTGGGCGCGAGGAGCATCCCATCCTCCTGCGCAACGCCGGTCACCAGACCGGAGCCGCAGGCCCACTGCATCGCGGGGACCGCGTATTCGCTGACGCTCATCGCATCGGCGTAGCTGAGAATGTTCGTGTCCTCGCCGACGCCCACGTCCATGCCCTTGTACCGCGCATAACGGTACAGGATCGTCACCAGCTGCTCACGCGTCACGGCGTCGTCCGGTGCAAAGCGCCCGTCGCCGCAGCCCTGCACGACGCCCTCGCCCGCCGCCCAGCGGACAGCCCCGGCGTACCACGCGCCGTCCCTAACATCGCTGAAGGTTTCTCCGCCGCCAGCTGCGGGGCTTCCCTCCAGCCGCCACAGGATCGCGACGAGCTGCGCGCGGGTGGTCCCGCCGTCCGGCAGAAATTCGGTGTTGGAAACGCCCCGCATCAGGCCGTTTTCAATGCAGTAATGCACGCCGTCGTGATACCACGCGGCCGGCGCGGCGTCCGCAAAGGGCCAGATGGGACAGGTATCGTCCTTGGGACATGCGCCGCTCTCCTCCGTCTTATCCGGATCGGGGGCCGGTCCCGAGGGCGTATGACCGCCGCCGTTTCCGCCGCTGCTGCCGCCGCCGTTTCCGCCGTTACCACTGTTGCCGCCGCTCTCCTGATAGGCGATAACATATTCGGAGTAGAGCTTCGCGTGGATGGTGATGGTCGTTTTGTCGGCGCTGACCTCAATGAACTCGCCGTTCCCATTCGGCACAGCGGTCAGCTCTTGCACCTCCGCCCCATGCAGACGGTACACCGTATAGCCGCCCTTGCCCTGAAGCGAGGCGGGGAGCCGGATGATGGTCTCCAGCAGGATGCCGGTATCGGGAACGGGCGTAACGTTGGACGCTCCGCCGTCCTCTGCAACGGTCTTGCTGACCCCCAGCTCCAGCCGGAGGCCGACGCTGAGCTTGTTAGGAAGCTGCCGCGTGATCTCCTCAGAGGTGGCTTTTGCATCCGTCTTTGTCACCGTCAGCTTGATCTCCACGCTGCCGCCTCTATCCAACACGGCCCTGTCCTCGTCGGTAATGGAACCTCCGCTCTGATCAAATATCTTCTCAAGATTTCCGACCACAGCCTCAAAGCTCTCCTGCGGATCGTCGGACTTGACCTCTACCACGGAATTGGTCTTTCCGGTCGGCATAACGATGGTGCCGACCTTAACGTCCGCGCTTGCGACCTCCACCTTGACCGTCATGGTCACGCCGTCCTTTTGGGCGACGAGGTTATATACGCCGGGGGCGACGTCCGCGAAGCCGTATCTGCCCTCGGCGTCGGTCGTCGCCGAGGCGATCTGCCGGTCGCCCAGCACCAGCGTCACGACCGCGCCCTCAACAGGCGCGCCGTCGCCCCGCTTCACATCGCCGCTGACGGCGTAGGAGCGGGCAGGCAGCTTCGGGATCGCGCGGGTCCTTGTGTGAGAGCTGTCTCTCGCACAGGTCTGCGTTTCCACGCCCTCGCTGTTCTCTGTTGCGGGCGTGGTGACAACGTAAAGGCCCCAGTCGTGCCCGAGCGGACCGCCCTCTACCGCGTCGCAGACGGAGCAGGTTTTCGGCTCGGTACAGGTGGCGGGCTTCCACGCATGCGCGGCAAGCTCACCGTATTCCGCGCCGCAGACGGAGCAGACCGCTCTGGTCAGACAGGTCGCTGTGCCGCCGGTGTGCGGAGCCTCGGCGGTCTTGACCGCGCCGCAGCAATTATAGGTCTCCTTGTGGATCGTCTCCGTTTTGGTCCATGTGGTCTCCTCACCGGCATGGTTGGCGGGGTCCTTCGGAAGCACCAGTTCCGTATCGCCGGTGATGTTGTAAACGTCGTTCGTCTTTACGGCAAGCCGATGGCACCTGCACAAATAATGCGCCGCCGTTCCGGTGTGGATGCAGGTGGCGGGGACCTCCGAAACGAACGACCAGTCGTGCGTATGCCCCAGCGCCGCCCGGATCACATAGCCGCAATCAGTGCAGACCTCGTCTTCCGTCTCCGTCGCCGGTCCGCCGGACACATGAGCGGTCACCGTGTCATGCGCGGCGCAGCCCTCCGTCCGACACAAATGCGCGTGACCGTCCGCGTCCCGATAGCCCCATGCGGAGGTATCGTAATCATGCGCGCCAAGGTCGCCGTACGGCTGACCGCAAACCTCGCAGACCGCCTTTTCCATGCAGGTCGCCGTGCCGCCGGTGTGGTTCTCCTTAGCGCCCGTCTCCTCGCAGCGGGAGCACTTCATCCAGTGCTGCGCGTCGTCATACTGCCGCACAGTGTAGTCGTGTCCCAGCGCATCGCCATCCGTGATGCTGCAGACGGAACAGGTCTTCGGTGCGGTGCAGGTGGCGGGCGTCCATGCATGCGCGCCGAAATCGCCGTATTCCGTGCCGCAAACCTCGCAGACCGCCTTTGCAATACAGGTCGCCGTGCCGCCGGTGTGGGCGGCATAACCTTCTTTTTCAGAGTTCGCCTGCACAGGGCAGTTTGCGTTCAGGCACTCGTGCCAATGGTGGGCGCCATCGTGCGTCCAGTCCCCCGACCATCTGTGGTCCGTCGCGTCAATGCGCTCCTTTTTCGTCGCATTGCACGTTTTGCAGGTATAGGTTTTTTCGCCATCTGTTGTGCAGGTGGGTTCGGTGGTTCTCACGCCGTCATTCCAGTTGTGTGCGTCCTTATCCGCCTCGGCGTTGCAGCAGGAATACACCTTCCAGTGACTGTCGCCGTCCGACTGCCAATTACCCAAAGTACCGGTGTGGTTGTCCGGGTTCTTCTCGCCGTACGCCTCGCCGCAAACACTGCACTTCGCCTTTTCCATGCAGGTCGCCGTACCGCCGGTGTGATTCTCCTTGGCGGCCGTCGCATCGCAGCGGGAGCACTTCTTCCAGTGGTGATCCCCGTCGCTCTGCTGCACAGTGTAGTCGTGACCGAGGGCGGGAATCGTTCTTGTCGAGTAGGTTGTGCTGCACCCGGAACAGATGAAGGACCGCACTCCTGTGCCGGTACAGGTAGGTTGGGTGGTAATCGTGCCCTCCGTATCCGTCACGTGCGCTACGTTGACCGACATCCGAATTGATCCAGGAATATAG
>CAKTJA010000148.1 GCA_934567115.1 uncultured Oscillospiraceae bacterium | reverse complement strand
TTGGCGATATGCACCGCGCCAAGTCCAATGCAGGGCGCGGTATTCTTAGCAACCGGCTCACAGAGAATATTCTCTTCCGGAAGGTCCGGAAGCTGCTCCCGCACAAGCGATTTGTAATTGCGGTTTGTAGCGATGTAGATATCCTGCAAGTCGACAAGCGGAGAAATGCGCTCCACCGTCAGTTGGATCATTGTCTTTCCGTCCCCAGTAAGGGAGAGAAACTGCTTAGGCATATTTCGGCGGCTTTTCGGCCAAAAGCGCTCACCCCGGCCACCCGCCATGATCAATGCGGTCTTCTTCATCTTGTCAGGTTCCTTTCAAAACTTCTTTGCATAAAAGCCTCAGCTTCTCCGCCGAAGCGTCCCATGTATATTTCTTTTCCTGCAAACGGCCCTTTTGAATCAGGCTCTGCGCATATTCCCTGTCGTCGATCACGCTGAAAATGCCGTTTGCAATGGATGCTTCATCATATGGATCGACCAGCCGGGCGGCATCGCCGACCACCTCGGGTAAAGAGGCGGCGTCTGCGGCAACGACCGGGCAGCCAAAGCGCATCGCCTCCAGCGGTGGGATGCCGAACCCCTCATAAATCGAGGGGAAGATAAAGGCCGCCGCATTTTTGTAAAGCGTATTTTTTTCTTCCGCCGAAACAAAGCCGGTGAAAATCACATCCTCGGCGCAGGAAAGTCCCTTCGCTGTGCGATAGATCTCCTCATTGTTCCAGCCCGATCCCCCGGCCAAAACAAGCTGGTGCGGAACGCCCGCCTCCGCTTTCAGATATTCGAACGCCTTGAGCAGTCTCGTAAGATTTTTCCGAGGCTCGATCGTGCCGACATAGAGAAGATACGGCCGCCGAATACCATATTTCCCCAGCACGCTCTCTACAGGCAGGAGCCTGTCATGCAGCGACGGGGCGCATGGAACGACAGCGATCAGGTCCAGCGGGATATGCAGCAGCTCGTGCAGCTCCCGCCGTACGAATTCGGAAATGGTGATGATGCGCGAGCTGCGTTCCAAGCTGTAATCAATATCCCGCCGAATCCGCTCCAGATTGCTTCGGTTCATCGTTTCCGGAAAGCGAAGATAGGTCAGGTCGCAAATGGTAACAACAGTCTTTCCCTGAATGCGGGGGGCGACGATGTAGTTGAAAAACAGGCTCAAGTCGGCGGGGCGGAACAGGCGATCGTATCTCGGCGGAGCCGTGTGCCATATTCTGCGGTACACTCCGTAAGGAAACAGTCTGCACTCATTGATCGGCATGGAGATCCCCTCAAGGGCGGCCCTGTTGTCATTCCTCCCAAGGAAGTTAAAGACGTTGCCCTGAAATTCCAAGCCGTCCCCGTCATGCAGGCGGCGGGCCAATTCATAGGCGTAGGTTCCAATACCCGAGCGATTGCCGCAGCAGGGCTGCAGCTCTAACGCGACTCTTGCCATTGCTCTCTCACCTTGCCCAGGCGGCAAAGTGCCGCTCCATGTCTTCGATCATCTTGCGGCTTTCCTCCCTGCTGCCTTTGGCCGCCGTCAGATAGACCTTCAGCTTCGGCTCCGTACCGGAGGGACGAACGACGGCCTCGCCGTCGCGCAGGAGAAAACGCAGCACATTCGAGCGCGGCAGACCGGTCCCGTCGCGATCATAATCAAGCACCCTCTCAACAGTCTCACCGGCCAGCTCCGTCGGCGGGGTCTGACGCAGAGCCGCGGTCAGCTCCTTCATCCGTGCAAAGCCCGCGGCCCCCTCAAACGCGAACGAAAGCAGCTTCGTCTCATAGAAGCCGTAGGTCCGGTACAGCTCGTCCAGCACATCAACGAGCGAGCGCCCCTGCGCACGATACCATGCAAACATTTCGCAGATCAGCAGAGAGGCGTTTACCGCATCCTTGTCACGCACAAAGCTGCCGCTGAGATATCCGTAGCTTTCCTCAAAGCCGAAGATATACCTGTCCGCCTCGCCCTTCTTCTCAAGAAGTCCGATCTGCTCGCCGATAAACTTGAAGCCGGTAAGCACGTCGATCAGCTCGACGCCGTAATGCTCCGCGACCCTTGCCGCCATCGGCGTCGTAACAATGGTCTTGACCGCAATCGGCTTGGAGGGCATGCTCCCCCGCATAAGCCGCATCCGGCAGATAAAATCGAGCAGGAGAACGCCCATCTCATTTCCGTTGATCAGGCGATAGCCCTCCGCCGTTTTTACCGCCGTGCCCACGCGGTCGCAATCCGGGTCGGTCGCCAGAAGAAGGTCGCTCCCTGTCTTCTCCGCCCACCGAAGGCCGACCTCAAGCGCTTCCCGGATCTCCGGATTTGGATAGGGACAGGTCGGAAAGCCGCCGTCCGGCTCCGCCTGTTCGGTGGGAATGGTGATGTTGTCAAATCCGTGTTCATGCAAACAGCGCGGTACGCACGAAATACCGGCTCCGTTGAGCGGAGTATAAACGATGGCAACGTTGCGCTCTATATCCTTCGGCAGGACGGACGCGGTGGAAACCGCCGCCAAATAGCGATCGACGGTATCCTTGCCAATGTATGAGATGCGGCCCGCCCGCATGGCGGCGTCAAATTCCATGATCCGCACATCCGCAAACGGATCGACGCAGTCGATCTCACGCTGAATAGCCTTCGCGGCCTCGGTCGTAATCTGGCATCCGTCGCTGCCGTAAACCTTGTAGCCGTTGTACTTGGCAGGGTTATGGCTCGCCGTGATAACAACTCCTCCGCTGCAGTGCAGGTCGCGCACGGCAAAGGAAAGAGACGGCGTCGGCATCAGGCGGTCATAGAGATGCACCCGTATCCCGTTGGCGGCAAACACGCGCGCCGCCGTTTCAGCAAAGAGGTCGGAATGAATACGGCTGTCATACGCAATGGAAACGGACGGATCGGCAAAGCTCTTCCTCAGGTAATTGCTGCACCCCTGCGTGGCTTTGGCGACCGTATACACATTCATGCGATTCGTTCCCGCGCCAAGCACACCGCGCAGACCGCCAGTCCCAAACTCAAGCTCGCGGTAAAAGCGGTCCTCAATGGCCGCGGCGTCGCTCTCAATGGCGAGCAGTTCGCCATGCAGTTCCTCATTGTCAGCCGTCTTTTCCAGCCAGAGCCGATATTTTTTCTGTATCTCCATCAATGGAATTCCTCCTCGATGATAGCGTTAAGCCTTTCCGCAGAAGCCTGCCATGAAAAGCGTTCGGCATTTCGATAGCCCTTTTCAACCAGATCGGCGGCAAGAGCCTTGTCTTGCAGCAGCGTTAAAATGCCGTTTGTCATGCCGTCGGTATCGTAGGGGTCAACATAAAGTGCGCCGTCTCCGCCAACCTCCGGCAGCGAGGTGCAGCCGCTGGTCAACACCGGCGTACCGCAGCGCTGCGCCTCAATGACCGGAATGCCAAATCCCTCATACAGCGTGGGAAACAGAAAACCGTCCGATGCGGAATACAGCGCCGGCATATCCTTATCGTCAACGAATCCGATGAAGTGAACGCTTTCCTTGTGACGCACTTCGGCAAGCGCATTCCCTCGGTCAAACTTCCATCCCCCTCCGCCGGCGATGACCAGCTCATGCGAAAGCCCTCGCTCCTTCGCGGCGTCGAACGCCCGCAGCAGCCGCATAAGGTTTTTTCGCGGGTTCGTGTTGCCGACAAACAGTGCAAAACGCTCCGGCAGCTGATATTTTTCCCGTATTGAACGAAGCTGCGTTTCATCCGTCACACGATGCATTGCCTCGTCAGAGGCGCAGGGAACCACATGAATTCTTTCAGCCGGGATACGCAGGGTCTCCATTATGTCATGCTTTGTAAATTCGGAAATCGCCAAAAAAGTTTGGGCACGGCGGCAAAGCACTCTGTATTGCAGCTTCCATAAAAGAACACGCGACGTCTGGTAGGTTTCAGGCAGGTGATA
>CAKTJA010000147.1 GCA_934567115.1 uncultured Oscillospiraceae bacterium | reverse complement strand
ACAAGAGTCCGACCAGCGCCTACCTTCAAATCGACAGCCGCGGCAGCATTGACGCGAGTGTTATGATCCCCAAGCAGCTGGGTAAGCTGAAGTTCCGCCGCCTCGGCGGCAAAAAGCTGGCCCAAACCACGGTGGACTTCATTCTCGGCGCACAGACGGCGGTCACGGTCGATCCGAAGAGCTATGCCGGCAAGGACGCGGGAGCCGTGCTTGAGACCGCCGCCGGCTCGGCGTGGAACAACCTCAGTGTTTACGGCGGCGTGTCCAACAAGGGACACATCATTCTGCACTATCGTATTTATTATATCCTTCCGGATCACTTCGGCGGCGCCGTCAGTCTGTTCAGAAAGGTCGATCGGAACTGGGAGCTGCAGGATGAGATCGACAAAAACGCGTGGTATATCGGCGGGCGCAGAGCGGCGCGGACCTGGGACGCGGAGACCTATGCCTGCATCGACGACGCGACCGGCGAGCAGATCGGCATCGCCGTGGTGGAGAGCAGCCTCTACGAGCTGCCGTTCGCTTCGGTGGAGGGCGCGGTTCCGCTTGCGGCTGTGCAGAGCAACGGCAGGTACACGGAGACCGTCAGCTACACGGCGAACGGCGGCGATCCCGCCGGTGAGCTGGGTCTTCTGCTCCTTCCGAAGAACGGCGATGTGACGACCCTGAAGAACAGCCTTGCCATCTATACCGTCAATCCCGATACACAGCTGACTCTGGTGGACGCCGGGGAGGACCCCGACAACATCCCGGCAAACGCCAATCTTGCGGACATTACGACGGAGGACGATGAGGACGGACTGTTGGTCATGCTCGGGAGCACGAGCGGGACCGATTGTACGTGGAGGGTCGAGGCGGACTGCGATTTCACCTATCAGATGACCGCCTCCGCGCGGCCCGCGGAGCTGAGCTTCAACCTCTCCGGCTACAGCGCGGACAGCACCATTCAAAATCCCCGCAGCGGGAGGCCCTACGCCGTGCGCTACTACTTTGACTCGGCGGCGGACCGCTCGGGTGAGAATTACCTGATCGACATGGTGGAGTACGGCGACGGTCAGACCACGGGCAGCTTTACCGTCCCGTCTGAGGGGACGCTCGCTCCCGGCGGCAGCTACTATGTCACCGCCGTGCTGGTCGAGAAGGTCGTCGGCGACTTCAACGGCGACGGGACGATCGGCGCTGATGAATATTCGTGGGTGACGGTGGACACGAAGACCTCCGCCGCGCCTGTGACGTTTACGAACACAAACGAGCCTGCCGCGCCGACCGGCGCCGCGCTTGCGGCGACCGGAAACGAAACGCTGACGGCAAGCTGGAACAGAAGCGCCGACGCGGACGGCTACCGTGTGACGCTCTATTATCAGGACGGCGGCAGCTGGAAGCAGGCGGGCGCGCCCTATGTGCTGGACAACGCCGACTTTGCGTCCGGCAGCGATAACCCCGCCGCGTCTGAGACGGCGCAGGGCCTCTCTCTGCGCATGGCGCCGACGGTGGGCGGAAACGAGGTCACGGTCGGCGGAAGCGCGGAGGCCCCGACGATCAGCAGCGGCGGCGGAAGCTCCGACGCGTCCCCGGCGGAGACGAATTACAAGGTCACGGTCGAGGCGTTCAAGCGTCAAAGCAGCGAGACCTATGACGTGACGAAGCAGAACGCGGACGGAACAAGCACCACGGTCACAAAGAAGCTCGACCCCTACGGCGTGTTCTACAGCCGCCCCGCCGAATCCTCTGCGGTCAATCTGCCCGCGTACACCGCGCCGACGGTCACCGTGACCTACGGAAACAACGGCACGGTCACGCTGAACGGGGATAACGGCTACGCCGCGCTCGTTTGGAACACAGTGCCGACCGGCGTGCTGTTTACCGTCACGGGAAGCGATATTGACGGCGTTGCCGTTACGCCCGATCAGGCGGCCGGCACGTTTACGGTCACCGGCGGCAGCGGCGCATGGACGGTCACTGCCGATGAGGAGGCGCTGAAGCTTGTCGAAAACAGCGGGCGTGTGAGGCTCACCGTGACCAACGGAGCCGACACGACGGACTATTACCTCCGCCTTGCGCTGGATGATGTGCCGCCCGTTCTTACGCTGGACGAGAAGAACATCCGCGCGGATATGACCACAGGCGCCTACACCGTTACCGGCGTTACCGAGCCGGGTCTGACGGTCAGCATGAACGTTGAGGGCGGAACGCCGCTCTCCGCCACAGCGGGCGGGGACGGAAGCTTTACGCTTCGCGGTACGCTCCCGTCCAACATGGAGGACGGGTTTGACGAGAACGGAAACAGCGTTCGGGTGCAAAACGGCTTCCGCTCCCTTATTTCCGAGGTCACCGCACAGGACGAGGCGGGCAATGAGGCCGCGCCTGCTCCGGTGCTGATCTCCGCCCGGGCGGAGACGAAGACGGAGGAGCCCGACCCCGGTAAGTCCTCCGGCGGCGGTGGCGGAGGAGGCAGCAGCAGTGCTGCCTATGACGTCTCCGTTTCGAAGACGGAGAACGGCACGGTCAGCGTTTCTCCCAGCCGTGCCGGGCGCGGCGATACCGTGACTGTCACCGTCAAGCCCGACGACGGCTATCGGCTGGATAAGCTCACCGTTCTTGATCGGGACGGCAGAGAACTGACGCTTACGGACAAGGGCGACGGCAGGTTTACCTTCGAGATGCCCGCCGGGACGGTCGAGGTAAAGGCGGTCTTTGCAAAGCTTGGCGTGAAATTCCTTGACGTTTCCGACTCTGCATGGTACGCCGATGCGGTGAAGTGGGCGATAGACAAGGGGATCACGAACGGGATCGGGAACGATCTGTTTGGGCCGAACGAACCTTGCACCCGCGCGCAGATCGTGACGTTCCTTTGGCGCGCGGCGGGCAGTCCCGCGCCGAAGGGCGGCGGTCACGGCTTTGCCGATGTGAAGTCCGATGCGTACTACGCCGACGCGGTGCAGTGGGCTGTTGAGCAGGGCGTGACCGTGGGCACAGGACCTGACACGTTCTCTCCCGACGCGGTATGCACCCGCGCACAGGCTGTGACGCTTCTTGCCCGTGCGCTGAACGCTTCGGCTGAGGGCAAGGCCGAGTTCAGCGACGTTTCCGCAGCCGCGTGGTATGCGGGAGCGGTTGCGTGGGCGGTCGAAAACGGCGTGACCGTCGGTATCGGCGACGGTCTGTTCGGTCCGGACGGCGACTGCACAAGGGCGCAGATCGTGACGTTCCTGTACCGGGCGTATCAATAATCTGCGATCGGAAAACCGCCCGTCTGCTTTTTAAGCAGACGGGCGGTTCCCGCATTTTCCCCGACTGGGCGGGGGCACGGTGAAAGATCGTCAATAAACTTGTAGGGGGGGACCACCCGTATAACGGGTGGTCTGCTCTGTCCCAATAAGGGGCTTTTGCAGGCAGAGCCTTAAGGCTGATGTGGCTATGCTCGTCAAAACAAATTGCGGTGGTCTTTTGTACCTTGGTAAACCCTGCTCTCTTATGTCGTGTGTGCGATCCCAGCGTGGGGGAGGCTCACACAGCCCCGGGCTGATCGAGGGTTTTCAGGCGGCGGGGGAATGGAGGTCTTAGACACATTCTACGTTGCCATCAGCCGGAGGCAGATGTGAGAGGGGGAAATGCCTGTCCACAGTGAAGGAATGCAAAAATTTATCTTGCAAAAGCGATGAGCATAGGATATAATTTATACATATGCCGGTGTGATGAAATGGTAGACGTAGCGGATTCAAAATCCGCCGGGGGCGACTCCGTGTGGGTTCGAGTCCCACCACCGGCACCAAAATGAATGACCCTACCCAATTCGAACAAGCCGATGAGACTTGCGGATTGGGTAGGGTTGCTTTATGCTCTAATGCCTTGGCATGACAGGGCTTTCAAGGGTTGACACGCCAAATCAAATA
>CAKTJA010000146.1 GCA_934567115.1 uncultured Oscillospiraceae bacterium | reverse complement strand
TCCTGATCCTGACGCAGCTTTTCCATAAACCTGTCGCCGAAGAGATACCATGTCAAGATCGCCAGAACGATCAAAAGCACGGCGACAAAGGGACCGCGCGCGGAGTGCGTGTGCTTTTTTTCCGATACGTGGTGCCCGCCGCGCTTCTGAATCTGCTTGCGCGGGCGCGCCTCCTCCTCGCAAAACGGACATCTGCGGTAGCTTGACGAGTACATCTCGCCGCAGCGAGGGCATTTGAGCAGATCCATCGCATGTATCCTCCCGGAAACGCGGACCGAGATCCGCGGAAAAATCTTATTTACATAATACGTTCTTTTTTGTGCGCCGTCAACCGTTCTCTTTTCTTTTCGATGAAATTTTTTCTTTCCCGCCGCGCCGCCCTTGCTTTTTCCTCTTCCGTTTTCTATAATGACAGCAAAGAAAGCCGCGTCCGCGCGGCGCGCACGATATCGGTCAAAACGAAGCGGAAAGAGAGGCACCACGCCCATGAGCACCATTTTTATCGGCATCGCCGGCGGAACAGGCTCCGGCAAGACCACGCTCACGCGCCACCTGAAGGAGCACTTCGGCGGCGAGGTTACCGTCATCGGACACGACAGCTACTACAGGCGGCAGGAGGGGAAGACCTATGAGGAGCGCGCCAAGGTCAACTACGACCATCCGGACGCCTTCGAAACAAGCCTTCTTGTCGAGCACCTGCGCGAGCTGAAGGCGGGACGCGCCATCCGCTGCCCCGTCTACTCCTATGTCGATCACAACCGCACGGACGACACCGTGGAAATTTTCCCGACGAAGGTGATCATCGTCGAGGGGATCCTGATTTTTCAGGACCCCGCGCTGCGCGACATGTTCGACATCAAGATCTTTGTCGAGACCGACGCGGACGTGCGCATTCTGCGCCGCGCGCTGCGCGACATCCGCGACCGCGGCAGAACGCTTGAAAGCGTCATCACGCAGTACCTTACGACCGTCAAGCCCATGCACGAGCAGTACGTCGAGCCGAGCCGCAAATACGCGGATATCATCGTGCTCGAGGGCGGGCACAACCTCGTTGCGCTCGACATGATCATGCAGCGCATTGCGAGCCACATCGCAAGCGAAGACTGAACCGAATCAAAAAGCGGAGCGGCAACGGGCCGCTCCGCTCTGCTTTTTTAACCGTCCGCACTCAGGCGTGCTCTTCAAGAAGGCTCTCCAGCTGGTCCAGAACCTCCTCGCACTTCTGCTTCACCTCGCCGATGTTGCCGGTGATCCCGCCCACGTTTCCGCTGATGGCCTCAACCATTCCGTCCACCGAGCCGAACATGCCGGTGATGCTTTCGATCTCGCTGATGATGTTCTCCTCCTGCGCGTTGGTCTGATCCACCACGGTGCTCGACCGCTCGGCAAGCGAACGGACCTCGCCCGCCACCACGCCGAAGGACGCGCCGTATCTGCCCGCATGCGCAGCCTCGATCAGCGCGTTGAGCGCGATGATCTTGATGGAGCTGGCAATATCGTCCAGCTGGCGGCTGGACTTCTTCATCTCCTGCGAGGAGGCGGTCATGCTGCCGAGGCTGGCGCGAAGCGTGGTCATCTCTCCCGCAAGGCGGTCCGCGCCCTCCTCGATGCTTCTGATCTGCTCGACGTTCCGCGCGTTCAGCTCGTTGATGGCGGACAGGGACTCGCGGATCAGGTGACAGGTCTCCACGATCGTGGCCTTGCTGTCCGCCACCTCCTTATGAAGGTAGCGCACGCAGTTGTCCGGATGGTTCTGCCCCAGAGCCACCGCCGTCGCAAACTCCCGGCAGTTGCCGTAGCCGCAGGCAAAGCAGTTGACCTGCCGGTCCTCGGGCGTGTTCTTCCCCAGCAGACGGAAGACCTGCTCCAGCCGGGTCTCGTCAAGCTTTTCCGTCCGAACGGGGCGGGCCGTATAGGTGCGGCGGAACCACGCCGGGTCGAGCGTCCGGTCGAAGCTCTTCTCCGCGGAGGGCGCGTCCTCCGGAGCCTTGCGGGCGAGCGCGTCCCTCTCCCGGTTGAGGATCAGGTTGATGTCGTCAAGCGGCAGGTGGTTGTCGGTCCCCGTTCCCACGCAGCAGCCGTGGGCGCAGTTGAGGATGTCCACCAGACCCGGCAGGGGCTTCCCCTGACGGGCGCGGGCCTGATAATCCCGCAGATATTTATGGAAGATCTCGCTCCCCTCGATCTGGCTGACCCACACGCTCCCGCCGCCGTGGGCGCGGACCGTCTCCGTCAGGCCGCCGGGCCGGGGATAGAGGAAGCCGAGCGCGCACGCGTCGCCGCCGAAGCCGGCGGCACGGTACTGCCGCAGGTCGATCTTCTTCCTGCGCAGATACTCCTGAAGGTGCTTGAAGGTCACATTGTAGGTGATCTCCCCGCCGGTGTTGCGATCCTGAAACTCCACGCTTTTCGCCATACAGGGCGACAGGAACGCCAGCGCGCCGCTCACATGCAGCACCTTGCGCAGATAGATGGCCGCGCACATGACGGGGCTGTGGACCGGGGCGAGATAGCGGATCAGGTCGGGGTAATGCTGCTCGATGGTCTGCACCACCACCGGACAGGGCTGGGCGATCATGGCGGTCGCGCCGTTTTCCCTCGCCTTCAGGTAGGCCCACGTGGTGATATCCGCGCCGAAGGACACGTCGTACACCTCCGCCGCGCCGGCCTGACGCAGAAAGCCGATCAGGTTCGGCAGCTGACCGGGGAAATTCACCCGCGCGGCGGGCGCCGCCAGAACGGTGATCTTCTTCCCCGCCGCAAGATCCGCAAAAAAGCGCTCCGTATCGTCGTTGTAGTCCCGCGCGCCGTGATCGCAGATGTCCACGCACGCGCCGCAGAGGACGCATCGGTCCGCGTCCACCTCCACCTTGTTCGCGCCGTTGTGATCGACGGCTCTGTTGGCCTTCACCGGACAGACATAGATGCACTTGTTGCAGCCGACGCATTTTTCAGCATCCAGACGTATGGAAACCTTTTCCAAAAACGATCCACTCCTTTTATGTCGCACAGGTTCGAACGCCCGGACGCGCTTTACCGAAGCCCGAACAAACGTTCTTTTTTAGTCTTTACGCGCTATTCTTTAAATTTTTTCTAAATTTTATCATATTGTTCAAATATTTGCAAGACGTGATAATATGTCAATTTCAATAAATTCGCCAAATAAATGCCTGTAAAAATATTGCGAAAAATCTTGCAATCGGGGAAATTGCGGAATATACTATAAAGGTTATCGCGATTCTATACAGGATGCACCTGCCGCACGGCGGGAAGGAGAGACAGTCATATGCAGAACAACAAACTTCGCAACGTCGCCATCATCGCCCACGTCGATCACGGCAAAACCACGCTGGTCGACGAAATGCTCAAGCAGGGCGGCGTTTACCGCGAAAATCAGGAGGTCGTGGACCGCGTGATGGACTCCAACGATCTCGAGCGCGAACGCGGGATCACGATCCTCGCGAAAAATACCGCCATTCATTACGGCGACACCAAGATCAACATCGTCGACACGCCGGGGCACGCCGACTTCGGCGGCGAGGTGGAGCGCATTCTCAAGATGGTCAACGGCGTCATCCTGCTCGTGGACGCCGCCGAGGGCCCCATGCCGCAGACCCGCTTCGTCCTCTCCCGCGCGCTGGAGCTGGGGCACCGCGTGATCGTTGTGGTCAACAAGATCGACCGGCCTGACCAGCGCATCCACGAGGTGGTGGACGAGGTGCTCGAGCTTCTGCTCGAGCTTGACGCAACGTCGGACCAGCTCGACAGCCCCATGCTCTTCTGCTCCGGAAGGAACGGAACGGCAAGCTATTCCCCCGACGTGGCCGGCGTCGATCTCAAGCCCCTTTTCGATACGATCATCGACTACATCCCCGCTCCCGAGGCGGATGTGGACGCGCCGTTCCAGATGCTCGTGTCCGCCATCGAC
>CAKTJA010000145.1 GCA_934567115.1 uncultured Oscillospiraceae bacterium | reverse complement strand
TCTTGCGCTGGATGGCATAGCCGCAGCGCTTGACAACGCCCTCGTAGCCGTGGCCCTTGCTGGTGCCGGTCACGTCCACGAAATCGCCGGGCTTGAACATATCCGCCTTAACGACGGCGCCAAGCTCCAGCTCGGCGGAGTTGTCAAGGTTGAACTCGCGCAGAAACTTCTTGGGGGAAACGCCGGCCTTGTTGAGATGGCCGAGCTCGGGCTTGGTCAGCTTCTTCTCAGCAACGTCCTCAAAGCCCAGCTGGACAGCCTCGTAGCCGTCCTTTTCGACAGTCTTCTTCTGGGTGACGACGCACGGACCGGCTTCGATCACGGTGACCGGGATCACGCGTCCGTTCTCGTCGAAGATCTGAGACATGCCGACTTTTTTGCCGATGATTGCTTTCATGTATGATCCTCCTGCATCAGGTTATTGGTCGGCTTAGTTGCGGCGGACCGCATTGCTCTGCCGACATGACCCCGCCCGTCTCACGCAAGTCAACGGGCGATTGGGTTGAGCAACAAAATATTTTCAAAAAACACTCTCTGTTTTTTGACGGGGTTCACGGTCTGCTTCACGCGTTCATGCGCTCGCAGACAGGCGGGTGATTTTTCGTCGGGCGCGCCGCCGCAGACGGTATCGAATACACGGTGGGGCGGCGGAGCGAAGCATGCCGGAAAAATCAGAGCTTGATCTCGATCTCGACGCCGGCGGGAAGCTCAAGGCCCATCAGAGCCTCGACCGTCTTGGGGCTGGAGTTGGTGATGTCGATCAGGCGCTTGTGGGTGCGGCGCTCAAACTGCTCGCGGCTGTCCTTATACTTATGAACGGCGCGCAGGATGGTGACGACCTCTTTCTTGGTGGGCAGAGGAATGGGACCGGACACGGACGCGCCGGTGCGCTTGGCGGTCTCGACGATTTTTTCCGCGCTCTGGTCGATGACCTGATGGTCGTAGGCCTTGAGGCGGATGCGGATCATTTCTTTTGCCATTTTCGGTTTCTCCTTTTTGATTTGTACGGTTTTTTCACTGGTTGTCGAAGCCGTACGGTGAGATTTTTTCTTATACGCTTATCCGTGCGTATCATTCCGGCTCATAAGAAAACCGGCGCGTTCAACGGCCGGTCCACACATGGCGCAGCGATCTACGCAACGTACAGATACTCATCTCAGCCGCCCGATTTTCGGACATACTCCCCGGAAGTTACCTCGCGGCAGCGAGCAATCTCCCGGTTCATCGCAGTTTGCCCGCAGGAGGCGGATCCCCTCCAATCGCGGACTTGCCCATTATATAGAACTGTTTCCGCAATGTCAAGCGGTTTTTCAACTTTTTTGCCGGTTTTTTCTCAAGCCGTCCTTTGGCCTCGGGCGCGGCCCCGATGGAGCGAAAAAAATCCCCGTCCACCCCGTTCGGGATGGGCGGAGACTTCGCCGTATTCCGTTTCCCCGGCCGCCGTCACAGGCTCAGCCCGGAAAGCCCCGGAAGCTTCAGGCCGCTCGCAAAGGCGTCCATCTTCCCGCTCATGGCCTCGTCCGCCTGACGCAGCGCCTCGTTGACCGCGGACATCACAAGATCCTCCAGCATTTCAACATCCTCGGGATCGACCGTCTCCGGCTTGATCTTCAGCGCGGTGATCTCCTTCTTGCCGTTGACCGTCGCGCTGACCGCGCCGCCGCCGACGCTTACGGTAAAGCTGGTCTCCTCGACCTCCTGCTGCGCCTTCTCCATTTCCTGCCGGACCTGCGCCAGTCTCTGCTGCATCTGCATCTGCTGCGCGGCCTGACCCGCGCCGTTCGAAAAGCCTCTGCGGGCGCTGTAACCCTTTGCCATATCCGTGTCCTCCCGTTACTTTACATTAAAATTATCAAATTTGTTTTTCATCCGCAGCAGGTCCTGAAACCCGTCGCGTTTTTTTCCGTCTCCCGGCTCGCCCACCGTGAACCGCACGGCGACCTCGTGTCCGACATGCCCCCCGGTCACCTCGCGCAGCACCGCCGCGACCGGCTCCGTGTCAAGCATCTTCTTCTGCACCTCCGTGGTGCAGTACACCGTAAGCAGACCGTCCGCGAGCCGCCCCTCGGCCATGCCGATAAAGGCGCGCTTGTCCGGTGTGAGGCGGTTCTTGTAGCTTTCCATCAGCTCTTCCCACACCGACGCGTCCGCGTCCGTCCCGCGCGCTGTCGGCCTTTCCGCCGCAGACGCGGCCTCTTTCACCGCAGCCGCCGGCCTTTCCGCCGCGACCGGCTCCCCGTAGGGCGGGGGCGCGTCGTCGAAGGGCGGCTCCTCCGCAGCTGCCGAAGGCTTGTCGGCAGCAGGGGGTTCGTCCCAGGGCGGCGCGTCGTCATGCTCCTGCGGCGCGGTCCGCTCCGCCTCAGCCTTTTTCACAGGCGGAGCCGTCCTGACCCCGCGCGGTTTCCCTGCGGCGGGAGGCTCGTCCGCAGCGACCCTCACGGTCCGCTCTCCCTCCGCAAGCTGCCGCTCCAGCCGGGAGAGCCGCGCATGGATCGCGCTCAGGTCCCCGCAGAGCGTCTCGTCGCACAGGCGGAGCACGCACAGCTCCGCGTCGGTGCGCCGGTTCACACTCAGATTCATATCAGCCACCGCGCGCTGAAGCGTGGTGCAGACGGCGATGAGCCTCGCCCCATCCGCAAGGCCGCGCAGCTGCTCAAGCGTCTGCGCGTCGAAGCCTCCGGAGAGCAGGGACGCCCCACCCTTCGGCGCGGTCGCCGCGATCAGAAGGTCGCGGGCAAGCGTTGCAAGCTCGGCAAGCACCGCGCTCATGTCCTTCCCGCCGCCGTACAGCTCGTGCAGCAGCGTCAGCGCACCCTCCGCGTCGCGCCGAAGGACCAGCTCCATCAGCCGCGCGGTCTGCAAATTCCCGGCAAGCCCCAGCGCCTCGAGCACGGCGGCGCTGTCAACGGCCCCCCCTGCGGCGGCGCACTGGTCGAGCAGGCTCAGCGCATCCCGCAGTGCGCCGTCGGCAAGCCGCGAGAGCAGCTCCGCGCCGTCGGGCCTGAGGTCGATCCCCTCCTGCTCCGCAACGTAGTCGAGCCGCTTAACGATCTCCTGCGGCAGGATGCGCCGGAACGCAAAGCGCTGGCAGCGCGAGAGGATCGTAGCCGGGACCTTGTTCAGCTCGGTCGTGGCCAGAATGAACATCAGATGCTCCGGCGGCTCCTCAAGGATTTTGAGCAGCGCGTTGAAGGCCGCGACCGAAAGCATGTGTACTTCGTCGATGATATAGACGCGTTTTTTCACCTGCGCCGGGGAGTAGATCGCCTCGTCCCGCAGGGCGCGGACGTGGTCCACGCCGTTGTTGGAGGCGGCGTCAAGCTCAATCACGTCAAGCAGGCTCCCCAATTCGATGCCCACGCACGAGGGGCAGCGGTTGCAGGGGTTCCCGTCCTCGGGCCGCTCGCAGTTCACGGCTCTCGCAAGGATCTTGGCGCAGGTGGTTTTTCCGGTGCCGCGCGTCCCGGTGAAAAGATAGGCGTGAGAGAGCCGGCCCTCCGCCACCTGACGGCGCAGCGTCTCCGTAATGGGTTCCTGTCCGGCGACGTCGGCAAACGTTTTGGGCCGCCACTTGCGGTACAGCGCCTGATACATTTGCGCGCCCCCTTTGCAAAATGAAAAGCTCCTCCGCATACAGCTGCGAGACCGGCGTCCTTGCGGCACATGGATGGTCCCGCTTAATGCTGCTCGGTTCCCCGCCTGACATGGTTCGCAGGCATCCATTGCGCAAGACCGGTTCCGCAGCTGTATACGGAGGAGAGATAACGGGTCCATTATACGCCGTTGTCTCACAATTGGCAACAAAAATTTTTCGAAAATTTTTTCCGTCTCCGCCGCTCCCCGGCAGATGCGTCAAACCGGCGTCAAATCGGACCTCCGCAAAGCGCGGGCAGACCGTACACCGTCCCTCTCGTGTCGGCGCGGCGCTTCGC
>CAKTJA010000144.1 GCA_934567115.1 uncultured Oscillospiraceae bacterium | reverse complement strand
CCGGACAGCTGCTCCAAAACATAATCCAGATATTCCCTGCTGCTCGCCATCGCGCCCGCGTCTCCTTATCTTATATGCATCGTTTCCGCTTCCCGTCGGAGAAGACTACTTTCCCCTGCGCGGCGGCGTCCTTCCGTTGAAGCGATACCGCCGCCCGGTGTGTTTTTCGAACAAAGACGGCGGCCTTGAACCTCAGGCCGCCGTCCGCAACGCAATATTTACTTGATCTCGGGATCGTAGGAAGAGGTCTTCTCCTCCGTCCCCTCGGAAGCGGGAGCCTCGGCCGGCTCCTCCGCAGCGGGTTCCTCCGCAGCGGGCGCAGCCGCCTTCTTCCCCTTCTGCGCGGCGAGCTGTTCCATGGACTCCGTGGACTGGATCGCCCACTTGGTCACCTCAATGCGGACCCGGTCCTCACTGGTCTCAAAAACAACAGTGGTGTCGCCGACCTTCACGATACGGCCGACCATACCGCCGATCGTCGTGATGCGTTCGCCCTTTTTCAGGCTGTTGCGCATGGCCTCGGCCTGCTTTTTACGCTTATTTTCGGGACGAATGATGAGGAGGTAAAACACGGCAAACATTGCGACCAGAAGGATCATGGATTCCATACTACAAACTGTTCCTTTCGTTTTGCGTTAAGCGTTATTATTTTCATTATAGCGGAAACGTTGGCAATGTGCAAGAGTTTTCTATGTAAAATTACATTCTTTTGGCAAGCCGTTCGCTGTACTCCGCACGGAACGCGGCAAATTCCCCGTTATCGAGCGCGGCGCGGATCCGCTCGGTCAGCTTGTTGTAAAAATACAGGTTGTGCATCACGGAAAGGCGCAGCGCGAGGATCTCGTCCGCCTTGAAAAGGTGGCGGATATACGCGCGGGAAAAGCCCCGGCAGACGGGGCAGTCGCACTGTCCGTCGATCGGCCCGTCGTCAAGACGGTACTTTTCGTTTTTCAGGTTGAGCGTCCCGCTCCATGTGAAGAGCTTCCCGTGCCGCGCATTGCGCGCCGGCATCACGCAGTCAAAGAAGTCCACGCCGCGCGCGACCGCCTCTATAATATTCGACGGCGTGCCCACGCCCATCAGATAGCGCGGCTTGTCCTTCGGCATGTGCGGCTCGACCGCGTCGATCATCTCGTACATTACCTCCGTCGGCTCGCCGACCGCAAGCCCCCCGATGGCGTAGCCGTCGCAGTCCAGCTTCGCGATCTCCTTCATGTGCCACACGCGCAGGTCCTCAAAGGTCGCGCCCTGATTGATGCCGAAAAGCTGCTGCTCGGGATTGACGGTCCCCGGCAGGGAGTTCAGCCTGTCATGCTCCGCCTTGCAGCGCTCCAGCCAGCGGAGCGTACGCTCGCACGACGCCTTGGCGTACCGGTATTCCGCCGGGTTCTCCACACATTCGTCGAACGCCATCGCAATGTCGCTGCCAAGGTTGGACTGGATGCGCATGCTCTCCTCCGGTCCCATGAAAATGCGCCGGCCATCAAGATGCGAGGCGAAAGTGACACCCTCCTCTTTGATCTTGCGCAGCCCCGCAAGCGAAAAAACCTGAAAGCCGCCGCTGTCGGTCAGGATCGGCCCGTCCCAGCTCATGAATTTGTGAAGCCCGCCCAGCGCGCGGATCACCTCGTCCCCCGGACGGAGGTGCAGATGATAGGTGTTGCTCAGCTCGATCTGGCAGCCAAGCTCTTTAAGGTCCGGCGCGCTTACGCCGCCCTTGATCGCCGCCTGCGTGCCGACATTCATAAATACGGGGGTCTGCACGGTCCCGCCGTGCGCACAGCGGAACTCGCCCCGTCTTGCCCTTCCCTCGTATCGGATCGTTTTAAACATATTTTCTCCTTCGCGCCGCGTCTGCCGAAAAACCATGCGGCGCCCTGTCCTTATCCGCCCGGCAGACCGCGCCCGCCGATCGTTTTCTGTATTTTACAAAAAGAGCGCACGGCAGTCAAGCCCCGCGTAAAAACAGCCGTCCCTACGTCTGCTCGACCTTCAGCCAGTCCTCATACCGCACAAGATCGTAGTCTGCGGCGGACCGCATCTCCTCCCACTCGCCGGCGTCCGCCGCGCCGAAGACGGCAACCGAGCGAAGGCCGCTCTCCGCCGCCGCGCGGACCTGCTCCAAACGTCCGGCAAACACCACGGTATCCGCCGGGGAGGAGCGCAGACGGCGCACCGCCTTCTCCAGCATTCTCGCACTGCATGCGGGACAGCCCGTCTCCTCCTCGGTCAGCAGGCCGCGGAAAGCCCCGTCCAGTCCCGCCCGCCGCAGAGCCTCCTCCGCCGCAGCGCGGCGCTGCCCGGTGACGGCGTACATCCACACGCCCTCCATCCGAAGGATCGAGAGCACCTTGTCCGCACCCGGACGCGCTCCCTTCCCATCAGGCAGAACGTCGTCCATAAAAAAGATCGCGCTTTGAAGCCGCATACCCGCGTCATCTCCATTTCCCGGGGAGCCGACTCCCCTTTTATTTCAGCACAACATTGTCCTCGCCGAGCAGCTCCCGCATCGCGCGGATGAGCGCGGGATGCAGACGCGCCGTCGTCCCGAACAGCTTTCCGCTGTCCGCCGTACGGATACGCACCGGCTCCCCGCCCTCGAAAAAATATACGATGCGCCGAAACTGCGTCATCTCCCGGCATTCCATGGAGGGCATGCGGAGGTACAGCGTCTGCTTTTTCTCCGCCGGTGAGTCCGCCTCGTCCTGCGGAAGGCCGCCGTCGAGCGGGCGGGCGGAGTCGCACATGAGCTGGGGCGCTTTTTCGTCCCGTACGCTCAAACGGCCGGACGCAAGAATGATCTGCCCCTCCTTGAGATAGCTCCCGCAGCTGTCCAGCGTACGGGAGAAGCACAAAAGCTCCATCGAGCCGGTGCTGTCCTCCACCGTCACGTAGGCCATCAGCGTATTGCTCTTCGTGGACTTCACCTTGCTGGACGTCACCACGCCCGCGACGGCGAGCTTCTGCCCGTCGGCAAAATCGACCGGCCCTCCCTCGCGGGCGAAGTCCCCCAGAACGCGTCCGATCGGAGCCGCGCCGCTTTTCAGCGCCAGCTCCCGATAGCCGTCCATGGGGTGCCCGGAGAGATAAAGCCCTGTGGTCTCCTTCTCCATGCGCATCAGCTCCTGCACCGAAAACTCCGAAATGTCCGGAAGCTGCAAGCTCTCGCGCCTCGCCGTCCCGGCGCCGAAGAAGTCGATCTGACCTTCGATGTTTGCGCGGCTGCCGCTGGCAATGCCGTCCATCACCTTTTCGTATACCGCGATAAGCTGGGAGCGCTTCGCCCCCATCGCGTCGAACGCGCCCGCGCGGATCAGGTTTTCCACCGCGCGCTTGTTCAGGTCGTTTCCGTCCATTCGGATGCAGAAATCCTGAAAATCCGAGAACGGTCCGTTCTCCTCCCGCTCGCGCATCATGCGGGCGATCAGCCCCCTGCCGATGTTTTTGATCGCGACAAGGCCGAAGCGGATCCCCTCCGGCTCCACCGTAAAGCGGTCGTCCGACCGGTTCACATCCGGCGGCAGAAGCGCGATCGAGCAGTCGCGGCATTCGTTGATATACTCCGCGATTTTTTCGGAGCTGTCGAGCACGCTGGTGAGGAGCGCCGCCATATATTCTTTCGTAAAATGGCATTTAAAATACGCCGTCTGATATGCGATGACCGCATAGGCGGCGGCGTGCGCCTTGTTGAACGCATAATTCGCAAAGGCATAGATATCGTCATAGATCGCCTGTGCCGCCTTCTCCTCAACGCCGTTTGCGATGCAGCCGGCGATATTGCGCGACGGGTCGCCGTGAAGAAACGCCTCGCGCTCCTTCTCAATATCCTTCACCTTTTTTTTGCTCATCGCGCGGCGGAGCATGTCCGCCTGACCCAGAGAGTATCCCGCAAGCTGCTGGAAGATCTGAATGACCTGCTCCTGATAGACGATGCAGCCGTAGGT
>CAKTJA010000143.1 GCA_934567115.1 uncultured Oscillospiraceae bacterium | reverse complement strand
GGCAAAGGCAAGCTCCTGCGGCTTCTCCGTGCGGAAGATGTTGACGTCCCGATAGGACCAGCCGTCCCACTCGTACGGCGTTTCGTCGCGCAGGAGGTAGTATTCCTTTCCGTCCAGCTCGAAAAGATAGGTGAACGCTTCGTCGCCGAGGTCGAACATCGCGCGGCTCGGCAGACGAAGACCGTTTCCGTCGATGCGGCAGAGAAGATTCCTGCCGCGAAATTGCAGGATCGCGCTTGATCTTTTGGGCACGGCGTCAGGCTTCCACTCGTTGCGAAAGCGCCCCGGCCCGATGTCTTGGATCATGGAGACGACCTCCCGTCAAAAATTTGCTCATGCCGCCGTGAGGCGGCGGGGACCGGCGCGCGCCGGTCATTTTGCGACCATTGTACCAGCTTTGGCGCAAAAGTGCAAGCGCGGAGAGGGAAGGGCCCCGCCTGAGAGCTGCGGGACCGGAAAAAAGAGAGGGGAGCGGCCCTTACGACAAGAGCCGCTCCCGTTTTCGGTAAGCCTCAGGCGGTGAGAAGACGGGCCGCCGCCAGCGCGAGCGCAAGCTGCGCGATCAGGATGAGCGGCAGACCGTATTTGAAGTACCAGTGGCGCGTTTTGTGCCGCCACACCCGCATTCCGAGGACGGCCCCCACGCTTCCGCCGAGCAGCGCAAGCAGAAAAAGCGTTTTCTCCGGCACCCGGCGCGCGCCCCGCACCTTGCTCCGCGCCTTGTCCCAGCCGAAAACGGCGAAGGCAAGCGCGTTGACGGCGGTCAGGTAGACAAGGAGCGGCAGGGGACTGCCGAGCACGGCAAAGACCGTCGTGCCCGCGCTCTCGGGCAGGAAAAGCTCTCTCACCGTTCGAGCTTCGCCAGCTCCACCGCCGCCGCCGCGCCAAGGCGGGCGTTGTTGTAGACGAGCTGGATGTTGGAATCCAGACTGTCTCCGCCGGTGAGGTCCTTGATCTTCGCGAGGAGGTACGGCGTGGTGGCTTTGCCGTGAACGCCGTCCCGCTTCGCGTCCTCGACCGCCTCGGCGATGGCCTTGTCGATCACGGCCTTGTCCATGGCGTACTCCTCGGGGATGGGATTGGTGACGAGCAGACCGCCGCGAAGGCCCAGCTCACGCTTGACGTGGAACGCCCGGGCAAGCTCGGCGGGGCTGTCCATGCGGTAGTCCACGCCGAAGCCGGACTTTCTGGTGTAGAACGCGGGCAGCTCCTCGGTGCCGTAGCCGATGACGGTCACGCCGTGGGTCTCAAGATATTCGAGGGTCAGCCCAAGGTCGAGAATGGACTTTGCGCCCGCGCAGACGACCATCACGGGCGTGCTTGCAAGCTCCTCCAGGTCGGCGGAGATGTCGAAGGTCTCCTGCGCGCCGCGATGGACGCCGCCGATGCCGCCGGTGGCGAACACGCGGATGCCCGCCATGTCGGCGATCATCATCGTGGTGGTGACGGTGCACGCGCCGTCCTTGCCCTGAGCGACGAGAACGGGAAGGTCGCGGCGGCTGGCCTTGGGAACGCCCGCGCCGGTCCTGCCGAGGTAGTCGATCTCCTCATGGGTCAGGCCGGCCTTGAGACGACCGCCGATGACGGCGATGGTCGCGGGGACCGCGCCGCACTCGCGGATGATCCTTTCGACCTCAAGCGCGGTCTCCACGTTCTGCGGATAGGGCATGCCGTGGGAAATGATGGTGGATTCAAGCGCCACGACGGGGTCGCCGGCCTTCAGCGCGGCGGCGACCTCGGGGGCAATGTCAAGATAACGGTTCATGGCGGAAACTCCTTTACTTTATTTTCTCAGCCAGAGCCGCGAGGCTCATGGCGGGGTTGATCGCATCGGCGCTTTCCATGGCGACGGCAGCGGCGGCAAGCCCCTGCCTTGCGGCGGCGGCAAGCCCCGCGCCGTCGAGCGACGCACGGGCGACGGCGGCCATAAACGCGTCGCCGCAGCCGGTCGTGCTGACCATGCGCGCGGGAAGGTTGTGCAGGTGAAGCTTCTGCTCGTGGTCGGCGGCGAGCACGCCGTCCGCGCCCAGCGAGATGAAAACGCGCCCGAGCCCGGTCGAGAGCAGTGCGTCCGCCGCGCGGTGGAGGCTCGTCTCATCCGTGATGGGAACGCCGGAGAGCAGCTCGGCCTCCATGCGGTTCGGCTTGAGCGTGTGGAGCTTCCCCAGAACGCTCCTCAGCCGCCCGGCCTTCGCCGCCGACACACTGTCGGCAAAGAGCGGCGCGGAGCAGTGTTCGGCAAGGTAGCGGATGCTTTCCTCCGGAAGGTTCGCGTCCAGAACGACGAGCGCGGCGGCGTTGAGCACGGGGAGCCGCGTCTCCCAAAACTCGGGTGTGAGACGTTCGAAAACGGCCATGTCGTTCATCGCCAGCGCCATATCGCCGTTGCTGTCCGCGAGGAACAGGTAGGTCGAGGTCGCGCCGTCCGGGACGATGAGGCTGTGCGTAAGGTCGATCCCCAGCGCGGCGCAGGAGGCCTCCACGCGCTTGGCGCCGTCGTCCGCGCCGAGGGCGGTGATGAGCGTCACCCTTGCGCCGAGCAGCGCAAGGTTGTGGGCGATGTTGCGGCCCACGCCGCCAAGGCACGAGCGGATCCTGCCGGGGTTCGAATCCCCCGCGACGAGCGGCGCGTCGCTGCGCCCGCCGATATCAATATTCGCGCCGCCGGCGACGGCGATGTATGAAGAGAGCATCACGGGTCCTCCTTTTCTTTGCGCGCACGGCGCGTTTTGCGGGGCCTGAAGGCCTGTCCGATTAAGAAAGGTCAAAATACCACCTTTTCCTTGGAATGTCAAGTGATTTTCGAGGCTTATTTGTAAACATTTCGGGAACAAATTGAAGCTCCCGTCCGTCTAAGGGAAAAAGAACGACGTACGGAGGACCTTTTATGAAAAGAAGTATTTCCCTTTTGCTCGGCTTTACCCTGAGCTGCGCCCTGCTTGCGGGCTGCGGAGGAAAAACGGTTCCGCAGGGCGGTGCGGACGGCGAGACGGACGAAAGCGCCGTGCTGCGCTGCCGCGTGGTCGAGGCCGGGGACGGCAATCAGCTGCTGCTTGCGGTCGCGGACGCGGAGCGGGCCGACATTTACACACTTGACGCGGGCGGGCTTTCCCTGTACCGTGGGCAGGCGGAGGACGGCGAGCTGCTGATCGACGGACAGCTTACCGCTGGGGCGATGATCGAGGTCGCCTGCTCCGGCGAGGTTTTAGAGACCTATCCCGCGCGCTTTGCCGACGTGCGGAGCGTCACCGTCCTTGAGGACGAGTTCGACGACCGCTGCGCGCTTTACCGCCGGGTCCTTGAGGACCTGTGGAGCGCGGACGAGGGGCTGAACGGCGACGGCGTGGAGTATATCAGCGTCGATCTTTCGGCGACCTCGCTCACGCCCGCCGAGCGCGGCGCAGTGGCGTGGAGTTTCGCGCGCTCGCACGGGGCCGAGCCGCTGGAGCTGAATTACGAGCAGCTCTGCGAGGAGGGCTATATCAGCGGCCTCACGGGTGAGGACCCCTTCCCCGCGTGGGAGAACGGCGTGCTCTTCACCATCACCGAGACCGACGATCCGGTCACGTTCAGCCTTTCCGACGCCGCAGAGGGCGGGGAGGAGCCGTCCATGGCGCAGTACAACGTTAAAAACACCGTCAGCTTTGACGCAAGCAAGTGGCGTACGGCGCTGGGCGCGTACGGCTTTTCGGAGTGTGTCGCCGTGCAGAGCAGCGACGGCGTGTGGGGCGATTACCGCATCAACGGCGGCGAGTGGATCAGCTGAGCGTTTTCCTTGCATCCCGGCGCGGCGCATGGTATAATAATTGCGGAGCAATTATTATACTTTGATCTCAGCCGCTTTTCTCGTCCGCCGTGCGGACAACCGAAAAGCACGGCGGATATACCATTCCGCTGGCGCTTCATGGTATAATAATTGCGGAGCAATTATTATACTTTGATCTCAGCCGCTTTTCTCGTCCGCCGTGCGGACAACCGAA